>RGYL01000068.1 GCA_010032085.1 Actinomycetota bacterium | reverse complement strand
ACGGCCCTAGAAATAGGGGCGGATTACGCCTTTGATCCAAGTGATGAAGAGTTAAAGCGCCACCGGGGGTTAAACGCCTGCTTTGATTTTGCTGGGGTCACCCCAGTTAGAAAACAAGCGCTCTCCCTCTTAGGTGAAGAGGGCCGACTTGTGATTGTTGGAATCGCAAATGAACCCATAACAATTCCTAATGACATGGCATTTACTTACATGCGAACTCAAGTCCTTGGACATTATGGGTCCGAGGCTCATCACACCGAAGAGTTAGTTCAATTTGTTAGCGAAGGAAAACTTGATTTATCAAACTCTGTCTCTGAAGTACTTCCACTCTCCCAAGCTGCTTTAGCGCTGGAAAAATTAGAGAAGAAAATTGGTAATCCAATTCGAATTGTCTTAAGGCCATAGAAAAACCCCGGCTATTTCTAACCGGGGTTTTCTAAATTACTTCTTAATTAACGCGATCCAGAATCAAACTCATCTAGGCGAACTGCTTCACCTGAGCCAGTCGATTCAAATGGCGTGTAGTCATATTCATCATAAGCGGCATAGACAGCTGCCTTTGCCTCTTCAGTAGGTTCAACGCGGACATTGCGATAACGCGATAGTCCAGTTCCTGCTGGGATCAACTTACCGATGATGACGTTCTCTTTAAGTCCTAGTAACGGATCGCTTCGCTCCGAGAGCGCAGCATCGGTTAGGACGCGCGTTGTCTCTTGGAATGATGCAGCCGATAGCCATGACTCGGTAGCAAGTGATGCCTTAGTGATACCCATTAGTTCTGGGCGACCTGATGCAGCCTTGCCACCTTTTGTTACCGCTTCGCGGTTAGCAGCTTGGAAGCGGAGGTGATCAACTAATTCACCTGGAAGCAAATCAGTATCACCTGGTTCAAGAACGGTAATACGACGGAGCATCTGCTTGACGATAATTTCGATGTGCTTATCGTGGATTCCTACACCCTGGGAGCGGTAAACCTGCTGAATTTCATTTACCAAGTGGGTCTGGGTAGCACGTGGTCCGAGGATCTTTAGAACCTGCTTCGGATCAATCGCACCGACAACCATCTGCTGTCCAACAGCAACCTTCATACCCTCTTCTACGAGAAGTTTCTGGCGGCGAGTAATTGGATAGGCAGTAGCTTCGCCACCATCTTCTGGGGTAACGATGATCTTCTTGCCCTTTGCATCTTCAGTAAATGAGACGACGCCGGCAGCTTCAGCAATCGGAGCAACGCCCTTAGGAGTACGTGCTTCGAAGAGCTCAACAACGCGAGGTAGACCATGTGTGATGTCACCAGATGCAGTTGCAGCTCCACCGGTGTGGAAGGTACGCATTGTTAGCTGGGTACCAGGCTCACCAATTGATTGTGCAGCGATAATTCCAACTGCTTCGCCCACATCAACGAGTTTGCCGGTTGCCATCGAACGGCCATAGCACTTCGCGCATAGACCGACCTTGGAATCGCAAGTCATAACTGAGCGAACTTTCACTTCAGCTACACCACTTGCAACTAATTCATCGATAACGCGATCGCCGAGATCTCCTCCGGCGGCAATGATTGTCTTGCCATCTACGACAATATCTTCAACGACGATACGGCCATATATTGATGTCTCAACATGATCATCACGAGTTAGCTTGCCGCTAACAACTTCTGCGATCTTTAGCGCAAGGCCACGATCAGTTCCGCAATCTTCCTCACGGATGATGACATCTTGGGCAACGTCGCAGAGACGACGAGTTAGATAACCAGCATCTGCGGTACGAAGCGCGGTATCAGCAAGACCCTTACGTGCACCATGCGTGGAGATGAAGTACTCGAGAACTGAAAGGCCTTCACGGAAGTTGGACTTGATTGGACGAGGGATGATTTCACCCTTCGGATTTGCCACAAGACCACGCATACCGGCGATCTGCCTGATTTGCATCATGTTTCCACGAGCACCGGAGTAGACCATCATCCAAACTGGATTGGTCCGTGGGAAGTTATCTTCCATCTCCTTGGCAACATCGTTAGTTGCTTGTGTCCAGATCTCAATCAATTCCTGGCGACGCTCATCATCAGTAATGAGTCCGAGGTCGTACTGGGATTGGACCTTCTCGGCCTTCTCTTCGTAGCCAGCCAAGATCTCATTCTTACGATCTGGGGTAACAACATCGACGATACCGATAGTTGCGCCAGCGCGAGTTGCCCAGCGGAAACCGAGCTCCTTTAGATCATCAAGAACGCGCGCAACGACAACCTTCGGATAAGCCTCTGCGAGGTTATCAACGATGGCACCGAGCGCCTTCTTTGTAACTTCATGATCAACATATGCGAAGTCCTCCGGAAGAATCTCATTGAAGATTGCTCTTCCTAGAGTTGTCTCCTTGGTGACAGTTTCGCCATTTACATTTACACGAATCTTGATTTTCGCTTGGACTGAGACGCTCTTGCGTTCATATGCCATCAAACCTTCAGCGATTGAAGTAAAGCTACTTCCCTCACCAAGTTGATTATCACGATTAGAGGTCAAGTAGTAGAGACCAAGAACCATATCCTGGGTAGGAGCGGTGAGTGGTCGACCAGAAGCAGGCGAAAGAATGTTGTTTGAAGACAACATCAAGATGCGAGCTTCAGCTTGTGCTTCTGCGGATAGTGGCACATGTACCGCCATCTGATCACCGTCGAAGTCTGCGTTAAATGCAGTACATACAAGTGGGTGAATTTGAATTGCCTTACCTTCAATTAATTGTGGTTCGAAGGCTTGGATACCTAGACGGTGCAGAGTTGGTGCGCGGTTCAATAGAACTGGATGTTCTGCAATTACCTCTTCGAGGACATCCCAAACTACTGAACGAGAACGCTCAACCATACGCTTTGCGCTCTTGATATTTTGTGCATGATTCAAATCAACGAGGCGCTTCATAACGAATGGCTTGAATAGCTCAAGTGCCATCTGCTTTGGAAGTCCGCATTGGTGCAGCTTTAGCTGTGGACCAACAACGATTACCGAACGGCCTGAGTAATCAACGCGCTTTCCAAGCAAGTTCTGGCGGAAGCGGCCCTGCTTACCTTTAAGCATGTCAGAGAGCGACTTCAAGGCACGGTTTCCTGGGCCAGTTACTGGGCGACCACGACGACCATTATCAAAGAGCGCATCGACTGCTTCTTGAAGCATACGCTTCTCGTTATTGACGATGATTTCTGGAGCGCCAAGATCTACAAGTCGCTTCAAACGATTATTACGGTTGATAACGCGACGATAGAGATCATTTAGATCGCTAGTTGCAAAGCGACCACCATCTAGTTGAACCATCGGACGAAGATCAGGTGGGATTACCGGAACGCAATCCAAGACCATCGATGTTGGCTTGTTATTTGTATTTAAGAATGAGTTAACAACCTTCAATCGCTTAATGGCACGAGTCTTCTTTTGGCCTTTACCATGCTCAGCGAGATCGGTGAGTTTGTCGTACTCAGCTTGGAGATCAAAGGTCTCAAGGCGCTTTTGAATTGCAGTCGCACCCATGAAGCCCTTGAAGTAGATGCCGTAACGATCGCGCATCTCGCGATACAAGTTCTCATCACCTTCAAGATCGCCAACCTTAAGATCTTTAAAGCGCTTCCAAACTTCCTCGAGACGATCGAGTTCTTTCTGGGAGCGATCGCGAATTGCTTTTAACTCGCGCTCGCCAGCTTCGCGAACTTTACGCTTCTGGTCGGACTTTGCGCCTTCATCTTCTAACTCAGCAAGATCGTTCTCTAACTTCTCTTGGCGAGCTTGCAGATCAGTATCGCGCTTTGTCTCAATCTTCTTGCGATCAGAGTTAACGCGCTTCTCTAGCTTTGCCATATCTTCTTCGCGACCCTCGGCATCAACCTCGGTAATCATGTAAGCAGCGAAGTAGATGACCTTCTCAAGATCTTTTGGAGCGAGATCTAGGAGGTAGCCAAGGCGAGAAGGAACTCCCTTGAAGTACCAAATATGAGTGACTGGTGCTGCTAATTCAATATGGCCCATCCGCTCACGGCGTACCTTGGCGCGCGTTACTTCGACGCCGCAACGCTCGCAGATAATTCCCTTGAATCGGACGCGCTTGTACTTACCGCAGTAGCACTCCCAATCGCGAGTCGGTCCAAAGATCTTCTCATCAAAGAGACCATCTTTTTCCGGCTTAAGTGTTCGGTAGTTAATGGTTTCTGGCTTCTTTACCTCACCAAATGACCATTCGCGGATGTTCTCTGCCGAAGCAAGACCAATCCTTAATTCATCGAAAAAGTTGACATCTAACATTGTCTATTCTCCCCCTGTCACACTTCTTCTACTGAGCTTGGCT
>RGYL01000067.1 GCA_010032085.1 Actinomycetota bacterium | reverse complement strand
CCATCAGTTACGAGATAGGAGCGGGGCTTCATTGGATTTTTCATGCTTGTCCTAAATGTTTAAGTAATAGTTCCCGTACTTTAGCGGCATCAGCTTGGCCCTTGGTCTCTTTCATGACCGCACCTATTAGTGCGCCGGCGGCCGGGATATGTCCTCCCCTAACTTTCTCAGCAACATCTGGTTGGGCCTTAATTGCGTTCTCAATTGCAGCCAAAAGAGCGCCATCATCTGAGACAACTTTTATCCCTCGCTTCTCAATAATTTCTGCTGGGCGACCTTCACCATTTATGACACCTTCTACTACTTGGCGGGCCAACTTATCGGTCAATTCACCCTTAGCTATTAGCGCAACAACTTCAGCAACATCACTTGGGGTAATGGGAAGAGTTGAAGCAGGAAGCTCCTTTTCATTTGCAATTCTTGCAATCTCACCTAACCACCAACCGCGTGCCCGGGTCGGGTCTGCGCCTAATTTCACGGTAGCTTCGACTTGGTCTAGAACATCGGCATTAATCATCGCCGCCATCTCTTTATCGGGCACCTGCCACTCAGCTTGTAAACGGGCCCGACGTGCCGAGGGTTTCTCCGGCAAAGTAGCGCGAATTTCTTCAATCCAATTAGAAGCTGGAGCGACTGGAACAAGATCAGGTTCTGGGAAATAGCGGTAATCCTCAGCCTGCTCCTTAGATCTTCCCGGAGTCGTATCACCAGTATCTTCATGAAAGTGACGAGTCTCTTGAACTACACGCTCACCTTTTTCAAGAAGTTCGGCATGACGGAGCATCTCACTTCGTACGGCGCGCTCAACACTTCTTAGGGAATTTACATTTTTTGTTTCACTTCGCGTTCCTAATTTCTCCGCACCGATTAAGCGGAGGGAGACATTCGCATCGCAACGAAGCGATCCTTGTTCCATCTTTACATCGCTAACACCTAGTGAGCGCAAGATGTCACGCAGTTCTGAGACGTAGGCGCGCGCAACTTCTGGGGCATATTTTCCAGTCCCAACAACTGGTTTTGTAACAATTTCAACAAGTGGAATTCCGGCTCGGTTGTAATCAAGGAGCGAATAGTCCGCGCCATGGATACGGCCAGTCGCGCCACCCATATGAAGTGATTTTCCGGTGTCCTCTTCCATATGAACTCGCTCAATTTCAATACGGAATTCCTTGATACCTTCATCAGTCTCAACCTTCACATCTAGATGGCCACCAAAGCAGATTGGCTCGTCATATTGAGAGGTTTGAAAATTCTTTGGCATATCGGGATAGAAGTAGTTCTTCCGAGCAAATCTAGAGAAGGGAGCGATCGAACAGTTAAGCGCAAGTCCGATTGCGATCGTGTATTCAATCGCTTTTGCATTAACCACCGGAAGTGCCCCGGGAAGGCCGAGACAGACAGGGCAAGTTTGAGTATTGGGTTCTGCGCCAAAGACCGTTGAGCAACCACAGAACATCTTTGAATTCGTTCCTAATTCAACATGTACTTCAAGTCCAAGGACTGGTTCGTACTTATCTAGGACTTTCTCGTAAGTTAAAGCCATCAGATCGCTCCCAACTTTGGAGCTTTACTAAGGATTGGAGCGCCCCACTTTGAAAGTAGCGCGGCTTCAAGCGCGGCGCCAACTTGATAGAGGCGATCATCTTTCATCGCGCCAGCCATGATTTGAAAACCAGCCGGCAAGTTATCTTCATCAGCAAGACCAGAAGGAATTGAGATGCCACAGATTCCAGCGAGGTTAGTTGGGATTGTTGCGATGTCATTTAGATACATCGCAATTGGGTCATTTGCTTTCTCGCCAATCTTAAATGCAGTTGTAGGAGCAGTCGGTGAAACGAGCACATCAGCCTTAGTAAATGCAGCTTCAAAGTCGCGTGAAATTAGGGTCCGAACTTTTTGAGCGCTACCGTAATAGGCATCGTAGTAACCGCTAGATAAGGCGTAAGTTCCAAGGATAATTCTTCGCTTAACTTCTTTACCGAATCCAACCTCACGAGTTGCATTCATGACTTCTTCCGCAGAGCCCTCTCCTACGCGAATTCCATAACGCATGGCATCAAAGCGAGCGAGATTAGAAGAGCATTCGCTTGGGGCGATTAAATAATAAGCAGCTAGCGCATATTTAAAGTGTGGACAGGAAACTTCAACGATCTCCGCTCCAAGTTTGGCTAATTCATCGAGCGCTTCATTAAATCTCTTCAGAACGCCAGCTTGGTAGCCATCACCTTGCAATTCCTTAATGACGCCTATCTTCATTCCCTTTACTGATGCGTTCTTTGCGGCGCTAACTAAAGGAGGAAGTGGCGCATTTATAGAAGTTGAATCAAGTGGGTCATATCCACCAATAACCTCATGCAGATAAGCGGCATCTAGAACAGTGCGAGCGCATGGCCCGGCTTGATCGAGAGAAGATGAAAACGCAACCAAACCGTATCTTGATACGCCACCATAAGTTGGCTTCACTCCTACTGTTCCGGTGACGGCTGCGGGTTGGCGAATTGAACCACCAGTATCAGTTCCAATTGCTAGCGGCGCTTCAAAGGCAGCGAGCGCTGCGGAAGATCCACCACCTGAACCTCCGGGAATGCGCGTTAAATCCCAAGGATTATGTGTTGGGAAATATGCGGAATTTTCGGTGGAAGAGCCCATGGCGAACTCATCCATATTTGTCTTACCAAGAATTATTACTCCAGCTTCTTTAAGACGCGTGACGACAGTTGAGTCATATGGCGGGCGCCATCCTTCAAGCATTTTTGAACCACAAGTAGTTGGAATTCCTTTTTGCACCATGACATCTTTAAGTGCGAGTGGAACGCCAGCGAGCGGTGAGAGTTTTTCGCCAGACTTTCTACGCTTATCTACATCTTCTGCTTGTGCAAGTGCGCCTGCCTTATCAACATGAAGGAATGCCTTTACTTTTGAATCAACTTCATCAATCCGAGCAAGATGTGCTTTAGTCAACTCGACCGAACTTACTTCTCCGCTTTCAAGCGCGGTCGCCATTTCGGTGGCGCTCTTTTCTAACATCATTCTTCACCCAGTATTTGTGGGACTTTGAAACGTTGCTCCTCTTTTGCGGGGGCGCCAGATAGCGCTTCTTCTGGAGTAAGGCTCGCTCGATTCTCATCAGCGCGAAAAACGTTTGTCATAGGTAGTGGATGAGAAGTTGGAGGTACATCTTCACCGGCAACTTCTTGTACGCGGGCAACGGCTTCGAGAATCACGGAAAGTTCAGAGGCGAGATGATCCAACTCCGCTTCGCTCATATCAATTCGCGCAAGTCGAGCAAGATTTTCAACATCGGCTCGCGATATTTTCGACATGTAGGTCACCTTATCCGAAAGTTATTTACTTTCGAATTTGGCCATCTCCTTTAACTATCCAAGTAGTTGTAGTCATCTGCTCTAAGCCCATCGGACCTCGTGCATGCAATTTCTGGTTTGAAATTCCAATCTCAGCCCCAAAGCCCATCTCTTCCCCGTCGGTAAAGCGAGTGGATGCATTAATCATTACGGCTGCGCAATCGGAGAGTGCAATGAAACGCTCGGCTGTCTCTTGATTCTCGGTAACTATAGATTCGGTGTGCTGGGTGCCGTATTTAGCTATGTGATCAATAGCTGCTTCGTAATCCTTAACAATCCCAACATTCATCTCAAGGATTCCGTACTCGGTTGAAAAATTCGCATCGGTCGCAAGCTCTGCTTCGATACCTAAGCCCTTGGCAACATCAAGGGATCTTGAGTCACAATGAAGTTTTACCTTTGCTTCCTTAAGTGCGTTAAGAGCAATCGGTAAGAATTTCGAAGCAATACCTTCATGAACAAGAAGTGTCTCAGCTGCGTTACAGACTGAAGGGCGATGTGTCTTGGAGTTGATGATAATCGGAAGGGCTTTGGCCAAGTCAGCATCTTTATCCACATAAACATGGCAGACGCCGGCACCAGTTTCAATTGTGGGCACTAGCGCTTCATCGACAACAGTTCTGATCAAAGCGGCTGAGCCTCTTGGAATTACCAGATCAACTTTGCCACGCGCATGGAGAAGTGCGCGCACGGTATCGCGATCCTCAGATGGAATTAGTTGGATTACTTCGGATGAGATTGAAGTTTTGCTAAGCGCTTTCTTTATGACTCTCACAAGAACTTCATTGCTACAACGTGCCGTTGATGAACCACGCATCAATGCAGCGTTTCCGGACATGAGAAGTATGACTGCTGCATCAACTGTCACGTTAGGCCGGGCTTCGTAAATCATTCCGACTACTCCAAAGGGAACGCTCACTTGAGTAAGTTTCAAACCATTCTCGAGCGTTCGAGTATTAATAATTTTTCCTAGCGGATCGGCTAGCGCTGCTACTTTCTTTGTGCCTCCGATGATTCCACTTATCCGTGCGTCATTAAGAAGTAACCGATCTAGAAGCGCCTCATTCAAACCGGCGGC
>RGYL01000066.1 GCA_010032085.1 Actinomycetota bacterium | reverse complement strand
ATTTTGAATATTTGATCAGCAATTTGATTAATTTCTAAATTTTTTTCATATTCCATAGTTGGAAATTTTCCTGACTCAGAAACTAAATTTGGTTCTCTAAACTCCTCTTTAAGAATTAAACTAATTAACGTTACAACCGATGGATTTAAATTCTTTTTGCCAATGATAGTCACTGGAACAGCAATAACTTTCACATCATTTTCTGGAAGGTTATTTTTTATATCAAAACCTGCTCTATCAATCTGCGCTGTATATATATAGTTATATTTTTTTGATAAAGCTCCAGCCTCATCTAATGAAACTAATTTTAATTTAGGATTTTTTCCTAATTCCTCAATAATTTTATTATTGGCTGGCTGTAAAAAGAAAGCTACATCAATAGTATCATTTTTAAGAGCATTCGCTGACTCAATTAATGAATAAGGATAAAATTTACTATTATTTTCATTCACTCCAAAAAGATCTAAAATTTTTTCTGTAATTACTCTAGTTCCAGAATTAATCGGACTTGCTGCTATTTTAAGTCCTTTAAGATCAGCTAAAGATTTTATTTTGACTTCTTTTCTTGCAATAATGAATAAGGGCTCTAAAATTGTAGAACCAAGAGACTGTGTATTTTTATATTTAACATTGTTTAGGTTTTGAGCGATGAAACCAATATCAACCTTAGATTTTAAATCATTAACATCCTCAATAATCTTTAAAGTATCCTCGCGGTGAATAATATTAACTTCAATATTTTTTTCTTTTAATCTTTTTTTTAATAATAAAGCTGAGGTATGAAAAAAACCACCAACCGGACCTGCTTCGATGGTTATAATTTTTGGTTTTATTTCTTGATAAGCGACAAAACTCAAATAAAAAAATAATAAAAAGACCACTAAATAATGCAGATAACTTTTTATAAAATTCATTGTATTTATTCAAAAATTATTAGCATTAAATCGATGATCAGACTAAAAGTAAAAGTTAAATATTTTAAAAATTTAATTTTTAAAACATATAACAAATAAAAATAATATTAACTATGCAAGACAAAATAAATTATATCGATCTTTATTGTGAACGTTTAAATCCTGGTATTTTTGCAGAACCTTTAAATGCAATTACCAATCTTGCTTTCATTGGTATTGGGCTTTTTATTCTAAAAGGACCAAGTTTTGCAGGAAGAATTCTTGGAGTAGTTACTATTTTAGTCGGCTTTGGCAGCTTAACCTTTCACACTCTTGCAACTCCTTGGGCAGCAAATCTAGATGTAGGATTTATTGCCTTATATATTTTAATGTTTGCTTATTTGGTTCCACTCAAATTATGGAATTTATCAATCCTCCTTACAATGATTTTTACTATTTTAGTTCTCAGTCTCGTAATTTTATTTAATCTTCTTTCCCCTTATCTTAAAAATTGGCTAGGTCATTTTCCTCCTGGAATTTATGTTGGAGCTTGGCTAAGTCTTTTAATTTATACAATCATTTCAAAACTTTATAAAATTAAAGTTGCGGTACGATGGTTAACGATTGCAACATTTTTATTTCCAATTTCATTAACAGCACGGGAACTTGATCTTAATATTTGCGATATTTTCCCCTATGGTACGCACTGGTTATGGCACCTACTGAACTCTTTAGTTCTAGGATTATGTTGTTGGGCTTTTCATGCTGAACAAAAATCTCAATTCAATTCAATTACTCGCACTGAAAGTTTAAAGTAATATTATCTTTTCTAAGTTTTACCCTCTTATTTTCCTTCGACAATTCAACTAAAGACCATATAGGCGTGTCTGAAGAACGAATGAGATAATAATCATAATAATCAATCTCATAAGTTTCGGTGCTCACTTTTTCAAATTTATTAAGTGAGGCATAAGCATTGAGTTGATTTAAACGACGATCGCTATAAATAGTGGTGTTAATAATTTCTTTAGTAAACATATTAGCAATAAACATATGTTCCTCATAAACATTGCTAAAATTTTTTTTGTAAAATTCGGTTTGTTCTGGAGTATGTCCTATCGTATGACATTTTTTTAGAATAATAATTTGTGCAACAGCTATTTGTGTCTGCAAAAAAGATAGAAATAAAATTATAATAATTTTTTTCATCTCAATTTTATCTTAACAGAATTTAGGGTGGGTTAAATAAAAATCTATTAGGGTAGATTTCTTATCAATATCTAAGACAATTTTATGTTTTGCACAAAAATTTAACATTTCTTATGTTTCTTTAAGTCTGCCTACTAAAGATCCCGCAAGAACTGTTAGTGTTCTAACTTTAAAAGAAAATAATTATTTAAATTAATTTATTTTTGCAGTTGCCATAATGCACCTAGGCCATTGGAGAGGATATAAATTTTTCCATCCTCTGCAATTTTTAAATCACGAATTCGATTTAATTTTCCCTTTAAAATTATAACTTCTTTTCCAACTTCATTATCATTTATAAATTCAAGTTTTCGAATACTTTCATCTTTTAAAGAGGTCATTAAGATATGCCCATTCCATTCTTTAAATTCATCTCCTTTATAAATTTGTACCGCACTCACAGCAATGGAGGGAGTCCAAATATATAAGGGTTTTGTAAAACGTGAGTCCCATTGATCAGTTTCGCCACATTTTGTTCCTGAATAATTAATTCCGCCCCAACACCAAATTTGCCAACCATAATTTTCACCAAATTTAACTTCACCAAAAAAATCTCCACCCTTTGCACCATGATTTGAAATATAAATTTTTCCATTAAAGGGTGATAAGGTCATGCCTTGTGGATTTCTAATTCCAATTTGATAAATCTCTGCTAGCCAATCATTTTTACCCTTAAACTTTGGATTATCTTTTGGGGCAGATCCATCAAGATTAATTCTAATCATTTTACCAACGTGGGTCTTTGGATCTTGGGCAATATTTCCATTTCCACGCTCGCCTGCACTTGCATAAATCATATTATCTTTAATGACTAATCTGCAACCAAAATGATAACCACTATTGATGGGTGGATTTGCTTGAAAAATATTTTTAAAATTTAAATTATCTTTTGTAAAAGTTGCCTTTGCAATACTAGTGCTTGTTTTACCCCCTCCTCGATCCTCCGTATAACAAATAAAAATATCATTATTGTATTTAAGAATATCAAGCAGTCCGCCTTGACCATCTACTTTATAATTTAAATTATGTTTTACCTTTCTAACGTCCTTGCTTTTAATGTTTGCAAATACAATCTCACCATCTTTTTCAGTGATTAAAACCTCATCTTTATTAACAAATGTTAAACTCCAAGGATCTTTGAGATCTAAAATTTTCTCAATCTTAAAATTTTGTGCATATACCGACTGACTTAAAATAAGAAAAAAAGATAATAATTTTAAAAATTCTTTCACTTTTTTTTTCTATGAACAATATAAACTAATGGTACTCCTACAAAGAACGTATAAAGGGCACCCTTAAAACCACTGCCAAAAAATATTTCTAAGATATTCTTTAATGGATTTTTTAAGGAAAAAGTTAAAAAAGCCTCAGCATTAGTTAATTGTGCACTTAACAACCAATCGATTATTAAAATTGGAAAACCGATAAATAAAAAAATAACAACTACACCAGAAATGATGCAAGCGGTTAGATAAAATAAGCTATCGATTAAGGCCTGTTTCATTAAATTTTATTTTCTTTGAAACTTGAAAAATATTTATAATTTTTAAAAGATTTACAAGCTTTTAGCTGTCTCTCTAACATCTTCTAAAAACTCAGATCTTTCTTCTGGGCTGACAAAAGGAACTGCAAAATAACGTCGATATTTAATATCTCGTATCCCACAGATGTGAAATACGCCCCGTTTTAATCTTCTGATGGGTAAATTTAAAAAAAAGGTTGTAATCGCAAGTCGAGGGGATCCATAAGTGCAAAATATAATTGCATTTTTATCCTTCAGTCCCCCTATGGGATATCCATAATTTCCCCACAACTTTTTAAAAGTAAAAGCAAAGGGAGGAGCTAATACTTTATCAATCCAACCTTCTAAAATAGCAGGCATTCTAAAATTCCAAATGGGTCCAATCAGTACAATCGTATCTGAATTTTTAATTCGCTCACGGTGTGAAACAGTTATAGCGTCAGGTTCTTCACCTCGAAATACAGGATCAAAATTTTCTTTGTATAAATCTACACAATCTACTGTGTGACCAGATTGTTTTGCAGTCTCAATAAAAGTGTCGCGAATAGCTGCATTAAAAGATTTATCGCTATAATGACTATAAACTAAAAATACTTTTTTCATTAAATCCCTCCAAAAAAATGTAAATAAGAAATAAGAACTAAAAAAAAACTAACCACCAACCATAATTTTTCAAGACCAATGGCCATCAAAAAACCAATGGTAAATACTAATAAAATTATAGTAATGAGTGGAGTCACAGTTGATTAATATTTACTATCATCTATTCATTTTTGAAAGTAATAAAATAGTGATACTATTTACATACAATGGTTACTTTTTTTAGAAAATTACAACT
>RGYL01000065.1 GCA_010032085.1 Actinomycetota bacterium | reverse complement strand
TTACGTTTCCTTAATTCACCAAGTGGAAACGCTTGGACGGCATCGGCCATGGGCGCGAGTATGCCACTTAAATCGGTCAAGAAATGCTAACCCTTTACCGAGCCAGCAAGTAGACCACGGACGAAATAACGTTGTAGAGCAAAGAAGACTGCGACAGGAACAAGTATCGATACAAATGCGCCAGCAGTTAGAAGCTCCCAATCGCCGCCCCTTGTTCCAGTCATCTCGGCAAGGCGCACCATCAAAGGTGCAATTTCGCGCTTGCCACCGCCAAAAGTTAACGCAACCAGAAGATCATTCCATGTCCATAAGAATTGGAAAATCGCAAATGAGGCTATGGCTGGGACGCTTAATGGCAAGATGATTTGACGGAATAATTTGAAGTGATCGGCGCCATCTACGCGGGCGGCTTCAATCAACTCTCTAGGTAGCTGCGCAATGAAATTATGAAGCAGGAATATTGCAAGCGGTAATCCAAACATTGTGTGGGCCATCCATATTGGAATAAATGTCCCAGTTATTCCAAAACTTGGAATTACGGTAACGGTGCCAATATGTAGCCCGCCGGAGAAAAGTTGTAATAACGGAATTAATGACATCTGTAGCGGAATTACTTGGAGCGCAAAAATCGTAAAGAAGAGGAAATTTCTCCCCTTGAAGTTAAACCAAGCTATGGCATAGGCAGCAAACATGGCAATCGTTATCGGAATAATTGTCGATGGGATAACGATCGCAAAGGTATTTAGGAAGTACTGACTTAACGGTGGGGTTGCGCCTCTGCCCTCAAAGAGGACTCTTGTGTAATTAGTAAAAGTGAACTCCGGGTTGGTAAACACAGTCCACCAACCAGAACCATTGATTCCCGTGCTGGGTCTCAATGAAGTAACAAAGAGGCCAAAGGTCGGTATAGTCCAGAGCGTTGCAATAATTATCGCCGCAAAACTTGCCCATGGACTACTTAAATGAGTCTTCACCGTATCAACATCTGATTTGCGAAGTTTGCGGGCCATTAGCGCTCACTCCGTTCGCGGCGAAGATGTATGACGTTGTAGGCAACTAGGGGTAGAACTCCTAAGAAGAGGATGATTGCTAGAGCGCTTCCCGTTCCATAATTAAGTGCCCGGAAAGACTGGTTATACATTTCATTGGCAATAACGCTTGTTTTGAAATTTCCGCCGGTCATAGTTCGGATGATGTCGAAAACTTTGAGCGCTCCAATTGTGATTGTGCTTAGAACAACGATTATCGTTCCACGAATCATTGGAACTGTTACCTTGGCAAAACGCTTCCAACCACTAGCTCCATCAAGCATCGATGCCTCGAGAATTTCATCTGGTATTGCCTTGATTGCCGCAGATAAAACCACCATCGCAAATCCAGTTTGGATCCAGACAAAGACGACAATCAATAGGAGCGTATTTAGTGGAGTAACTAGAAGCCAATTTGAAGGAACAAAACCGAGCCATTCGACAATTTGACTCAATAATCCGATCTCCGGAACACGATCATTTGGTTGGAATTGGTAAACAAACTTCCAGATGATTCCAGCGCCAACAAATGAAATTGCCATTGGCATAAAAATCAAAGACTTAACAAGTCCCGGACGGCGCATCCGATCAGTCAAAACTGCAATCAACAGACCAAAACCGGTTGAAGCAAGCGGTGCTACTACCATCCAAATTCCAGTATTGCGGAGCACATCAAGAATTTCTGGTTGGGTAAAAGCCCAGTGATAGTTCTCCCAGCCCACCGATTCGTTACCTCTTGCATCGCGGAATGAGAGATATAGAGTTCGAAAAGCGGGAGCTACTAGACCTACAAATAAAAATAGAAGTGCTGGAGTAAGAAAGATTAAGTACTTGAGATAGCGCTGCACTCGCTCATTGGTTCGCTCTGCCAAAGTAAAAGCAATAAATACAAGTAGACCAAAGATGAGAATCGTTAAAGTCAATCCAGTTAACTTGGAGACAGTCTGCTCTAATTGAGATTGTCGTGCTGCGATCTCAATCATGAATTCCCCTCACATTGAGGATTATTGTTTAGTAATTAGGGAAAAGAAAGAGGTGCAGTGACTAAGTCACCGCACCTCTTCGCTTAACGATTAATTTCTAATCGATTGGGCCTTAGGACTTCGGCCATGACTTCTCGATTGCATCTAGAACAGCCTTGTCAGACTTGTTCTCGGCAACCCAAGCAGTCATTTCCTTCCAGAAGGAACCAGCGCCTACGGCAGCTGGCATCGCATCAGAACCATCGAAACGGAATGTTGTTGCGCTCTTCAAAATTTCAACAGCATTCTTGTTTACTGGATCTGCAACGTTTGCAACATCAAGGCCCTTGTTAGCTGAGAACCAGCCACCAAGTGCAGCCTTCTTGTTATTCCATTCTGGTGAAGTCAAGTAGAGCTGTACAGCTGCAACTTCAGGACGCTCCGAGAATGAACCGACGAACTCGCCGCCACCAAGGGCTGGACGCTGATCAGCGGTTACACCTGGGAAGTAGAAGGTAGTGATTCCACCTTCAGTTGTGGTGTCATCTGGAGTGACGATTGTTGCGCCGTAATCAGCGCTCAAGATTCCTCCGATGAAGGAAGCTTGGCGATGCATTGCGCAAGAACCATCAACAAGTCCCTTGCCACCCTCTTGGAAGGTGGTGGTTGCGATAGCTGAAACATTTCCTACGTACTTAGGATTCTTAAGAATCTTTCCTGCTTCCTTGAGAACTGCTGCAACTTTTGGATCATTAAATGGCATGGTGTGATTTACCCAAGCATCGTAAGTTGCCGCGTCATTAACACGGAGCATTAGATCTTCCATCCAGTCAGTACCGACCCAACCAGTTGCATCACCGGAGCCAAAGCCAACGCACCATGGTTGAACTTTGCCTTCGCCTGCAATCTGATCGGAGAGCGCCAACAATTCTGACCAAGTTGTTGGAATGGTCCAGCCATTGTCAGCAAATGTCTTTGGTGAGTACCAGACGAATGACTTTACGTTTGCGCCAAGTGGTGCGGCATAGAAGACACCATCAACGGTGCCATATGCCTTCCAATCTGCGCCGTAATATTCATCAGCTGCAGAAGAAACTGCATCTGGAGCAGCGAACATCTTGCCAGTTGCAACCATTGCCTTTAATAGACCTGGCTGTGGGAACACTGCAAGATCAGGAGCTGTGCCACCTTCTACACGAACTGGAAGTTGTGCTTCGAATTCAGCAGTTCCGTTCCAATTAATCGTAATGCCGGTGCACTCTTCGAATTCAGCGAAGGACTCCTGGTAGATCTCTGCTTCTGGGCTACGAATCGAAGAATAAATTTCAACTTCGGTTCCTTCATTGCCCTGATATGCCTCATATGCATCGCAATTTCCACCACTTGCTGAGTCATCTGAACTTCCACATCCAGATAGAACTAGCGCGAGCGCTGCGAAGAGGCTGGTCGCAAGAATCATGCGACGCCGCAAAAATGCGGTCATGTAACTTCCCCTTTCGAAAGGAAACTCCCGGGTTTCTCCCAGGAATTGAACAGTAGTTTTCTCCCTTGCCAGCGCACTGGCAACCCACTTGCCATGAAAATGGGCTGAAAATCCCTAACAGTTCTGTTACTTATTCGAGTTGAGCCAGCAGGTTGTATGCCCCGGAAGGCGCAACCGGCCCTCGCTCATCTCCACGCCCGATGCGGAAGCGAGCAGTAACTCATAGCCCTGAGCAAAATCTAGATTCACCATTTCATCTCTGGTATTCGCAATCAGCATGAAGCCGGGTTCGCGAGCAAGCGCGATCACTCCCGCAGGCGCGTCAAGCCATTTAATCTGCTGATCTGCGGAAGCTTTTAGCGCTGGATGTGAACCGCGAATACGAAGACTTGCGCGATATAGAGCGAGTGAACTCTCGGAAGTTTTATTCTGCTCTGTAATTGTTTTATTTTGCCAAGAGCTTGGAATCGGCAACCAAGGATTTCCGCTAGTGAAACCAAAGTTTTTTCCTGGCTCCCACGGCAAGGGTATGCGCGCTCCATCACGTCCTTTATCTAAACCATTCGTGCGAAAGAAGACCGGATCTTGGCGAGCACTATCCGGAAGTGCTCCGTCTTCAAGTGCTAACTCCTCGCCTTGGTAGATATAAATACCACCAGGGAGAGCATGCGTTAGAAGTGCAAAGGCTCGAGCTTTGCGGGCGCCTTGGCTACCGCCTCCCAGCCTTGTAACAAGGCGCGGCGAATCATGATTTGAGAGCACCCATGTAGGTGCAGCATTGACCGCGGATACCTCAAGCAGGGTTCGCTCTATTGCGCTAATCAGGAATTCTGCATCCCAAGGAGCAATTAGAAAATCGAAGTTAAAGATCTGATGTAGTTCATCACTTCTTACATAGCGAGCTGCCCGCGAGCTGGGATGAACCCATGCTTCTGCAACCGAAATACGCTCACCTTCGTAGGAGTCAAAGATTTTTCGCCAACTTCGGTAAATATCATGCACTCCCTCTCGATCAAAGAAAGGTACATCGCTCAATAATCTCTCGCGATCGGCTTGGCTCATATCAGTCACATCAAGTCTTAAAGCTCGCGTTAGCCCTTCAGGATCTGGGTGATC
>RGYL01000064.1 GCA_010032085.1 Actinomycetota bacterium | reverse complement strand
TATCTTCTCGGGCCAACCCATGAAGAGATGTTCACCCTTATGGTCAAGGGCGAATATTCCTCATATAAAGATTTGCCACTGAGCATCTACCAGATCCAGACAAAGTACCGCGATGAGGCTCGTCCTCGTAGCGGAATTATCCGAGGTCGAGAATTCGTTATGAAGGATTCTTACTCCTTTGATCTCGATGATGCTGGATTAGAAATTTCTTACGCAAAACATCGCGAGGCCTACATATCCACTTTTAATCGTCTAGGTTTGAAGTACAACATTGTCTCCGCCATGTCTGGTGCGATGGGTGGATCAAAATCTGAGGAATTCTTAGCGCCCTGCTCTACGGGTGAAGATACTTATGTCTTATGCGAAAAGTGCGGCTACGCTGCAAATGTTGAAGCGATGGTGACAAAAGTTGCTCCGGCAGAGCAAGGAGAGCACCCTGCTTTAGAGGTGCTAGATACTCCAAATACGCCCACAATCGAAACTCTCGTAGAAGTTATGAATAAGAAATATGGCGCGAATATCGATGCCAGCAAGACATTGAAGAATGTTCTTCTATTGGCTGATGGCGCTCCAATCTCAGTTCTCGTTCCAGGCGATCGAGAAGTTGATCTCAAGCGCCTCGAGGCAAATCTCTCGGGCGTAAAAGATCTAAGACTCTTTGATGATGAGGATTTTGCTAAGCGAAAAGAGTTTGTAAAAGGTTATGTTGGGCCACAAGATGCTAAGCGTCTTGGCATAAAGCTTTACGCCGATCCACGAGTAGTGGTTGGTTCAAGTTGGATTACCGGCGCAAATGTAAAAGATAAGCATGCGCGAAATGTTGTACATGGAAGAGATTTCAGCGTTGATGGATTTGTCGAAGCGGCCGAGGTCCGTGAAGGTGATGCTTGTCCTAAGTGCGAGACGCCCGTGATCATCGATCGCGCCATCGAGATTGGCCACATTTTCCAACTCGGCAGAAAGTACGCTGAAGCACTTGAATTAACAGTTCTTGATAGTGAAGGAAAATCTCGAGTGGTAACTATGGGCTCATATGGAATTGGCGTAACTCGAGCTGTTGCCGCAATAGCCGAGCAGACCCATGATGAAATCGGTCTAGTTTGGCCGGCCGAAATTGCTCCCGCAAAGGTTCATATTGTCGCAACTGGCAAAGATGATCTGCCCTTCACCACCGCTGAGAAAGTTGCGGGCGAACTTGAAGCAAAGGGAATCGATGTTATGTTCGATGATCGCCGTGATGCCAGCCCTGGTGTGAAGTTTAAGGATGCCGAATTAATAGGAAATCCAATCATCCTGATCTTTGGAAAATCACTTAGCGATGGAAAAGTTGAAGTTAGAGTTCGCAAGTCTGGGGAAAAGAGCGAAGTCGCCCTTAGCGATGTCGTGACTAAAGTAGTTACGCTTCTTAACTAGTGGAGATCTCAATTGAGGTTATCCTCTTTTTGGTATTGGCATCAGCACTTGCTGGACTCGTAGATTCTTTTGCAGGCGGTGGGGGATTGATCCAACTCCCAGCGTTACTTGTTGCTTTACCTAAGACACCTCCGGCCGAACTACTTGGCACAAATAAGTTACCTTCATTTCTTGGCACAGCAAGCGCCACGGCTTCATACCTGCGAAGGCTAAGGCCCGACTTTCGAATCGCATTTGCTATGGCCGTTCCGGCATTTATCGGCGCAGCTTTAGGTGCGACTGTTGCAACTTTAATTCCAAAAGATGCCTTCCGCCCGATCATTCTCTTTGCGCTCATTGCAGTTTTCATTTATACCTGGAGACGTAAAGAGTTGGGATTGACGGATAACAAGGGTGAGAAGACTAAGCGCACTTACTTGATTGCAAGTTTCTTTGGATTAAGCATTGGGTTTTACGATGGGATTTTTGGTCCCGGGACTGGATCTTTTTTGATGTTAGTACTTGTTGCAATTCTTGGGTTTGCTTTTCTGGAAGCATCTGTGACAGCCAAAATCGCAAATCTTGCAACAAACCTCGGAGCGATTGTTGTCTTTGGCGCTAATGGAAAGATTATTTGGACCCTTGGCCTTGCGATGGCGGTTGGAAACATAATCGGAGGATTGGTAGGAGCGCGCCTTGCTATTAAGGGTGGTTCGAAACTGATTCGGAAAGTTTTTCTAATTGTCACATCCCTGCTCATAATTAGGTTGGCGATAGACACTTTTCTTTAGGAGTTTTTCCGGCTATCATTTCGCTCCACAACTTCACAACAAATAAATAAGTAGGTCGGTCTATATGTCACTTGTTCTTAACCTAACCGAGCTGCTTACCCCTGCTGTAAGAGATGCGGGTTTTGTTCTTGAAGAAGTAAAAGTTACTCCGGCCGGAAAGCGCCGTATCATCGCAGTAATCATCGACGGTTTAGAGCGAAATCCATCCCTCGATGAAGTAACCGTTGTCTCCAGAATTGTCTCGGAAATTCTTGATAACTACTCGCAACTCGGTGAGATGCCATTCACCCTTGAAGTAACAACTCCTGGAGTTGATCGCCCCCTTACTCAGCCACGACATTGGCGCAAGAACATCGGAAGGCTTGTGAAGGTCACCCCGATTGAGGGGGAGATTTTTACCTCGCGAATTCTCTCCGTTAGCGAAACTGGTGCGACTCTTGAAGATCGCGATATTGAATTTTCTAAAATCAAGCGCGCTCAAGTTGAGATCGAATTTAATCGCAAGGAGAAGCGATGAATGTCGATATGAAAGTTCTTGAGGCACTAACAATTGAAAGAGATATTCCTCTTGAGAGATTAATTACGGCGATTGAAGTAGCTGTAAAAATTGCTTATAGCGAGATGGAGGGCGCCAAGCCTTACGCCTACTCAAAGTTAGATCGCGAAAGTGGCGAGATAAAAATTATCGTCCCAGAGTTTGGCCCTGATGGGGAGAAAATTGGCGAGCACGTTGATGAGTTACCTGGTTTCTCGCGTATTGCATCTAGTACTGCGCGCAAGATAATAAAAGAGAAGATGCGCGCATCAAGAGATGCTGAAATCGTCGGAGAATTTAGCGCCACCGTTGGTGACATAGTTTCAGGCGTGATTCAACAAGGGCGTGATCATCGGATGGTTTACGTAGATCTGGGGAGAGTTGAAGGAAGAATTCCGCCGCACGAACAAGTCCCAGGCGAGCTTTACACGCATGGTGAGCGAATTAGATGTTTTGTCGTAGAGGTAAAGCAGGGCATGAAAGGCCCGGAAGTTATGCTCTCGCGAAGCCATCCAGCTCTTGTAAAACAATTATTTGCTCTTGAAGTTCCGGAAATCCGAGATCAAATTGTGGAGATCATGGGCGTTGCTCGTGAAGCAGGACACCGCAGCAAAATTGCAGTTCGTTCCTTACGCTCTGGAGTTAGTGCGAAGGGCGCGCTTATTGGACCGATGGGCGCGCGCGCTCGCGCGGTGATGGACGAGTTACATGGAGAGAAGATCGATATCGTCGACTGGTCAGAAGATCCGGCGGCTTATGTCGGAAGCGCACTTGCGCCAGCTCGGGTTTCAAAAGTAGAGGTAGTAAATAGCGAGACTCGTTCTGCGAAGGTAATAGTTCCTGACTACCAACTCTCCTTAGCCATCGGTAAGGATGGCCAGAACGCACGGTTGGCGGCGAGATTGACTGGTTGGCGAATTGATATCCACTCGGATGCGACCCCAAGCGAGTAACAGGTCCTGCATTTTCGCTAATTGACACCCGAGGGAGTATGGTTGGGCCTCCGAAGCGAAAGTTGGGAAAAGGCAATGGCACTCAAATGAGCACCACAAGATCATGAGTAGGTCTATTTAGGCTTCGCGTTCCCGATAAACGTGGAGCCACAGAAGGAGAGAAGTGGCAAAGGTCCGCGTTTACGAATTAGCAAAAGATTGTGGGATGGATAGCAAGGATGTCCTTGCGAAACTCCAAGAGATGGGCGAGTTCGTCCGTTCTGCATCCTCAACTGTTGAACCTCCAGTTGTAAGAAAGTTCCTGGAGAAGTTTCCACCCGTTGCAAAGCCAGCTGGTGAAGAAAAGCCTGCTAAGAAAGCGCCCGCAAAGAAAGCTGCCACAAAAAAGAGCGCTGCTAAACCTGAAGAAGTTTCGCAAGATTCCGTAATTCCTCCTGTAGTTCCACCAGTTGTTCCTCCGGTAATTCCTCCCGTTGCACCAACAGCGCCAGCTGCGCCAGCAACTCCGTCTGCTGGCCCAAGACCTTCAGCACCGCGTCCACCTGCAGCACGTGGTGGAAATAATCCTTTTGGAACCTCTGCTGGTCCACGTCCACCGCGACCACCAGCACGCCCTGGAAATAATCCATTTGGAACTTCAGGTGGTCCACGTCCACCAAGACCTGCAACGCCTGGCGGACAACGCCCGCCAATGTCAGGACCAAGACCCGGTTCAGTTCGTCCCGGTTTTGCTGCACGTCCACCAAGACCAGATCAGCGAACTGATCAACGCGGTCCACGTCCACAACAAGGTGGTCGCGGTCCACAAACTACTGGTCCATATCGCTCACAACCTGGTGGCGGACAACGCCCAGGTGGTTTCGGCGGACCTGGTCGCCCGGGTGCACGCCCTGGTGCAGGTGGCGCATTTGGAAAAGGTGGCGGAAAGAAAAAGAG
>RGYL01000063.1 GCA_010032085.1 Actinomycetota bacterium | reverse complement strand
CTTGAATTGACTCTTGCAGTAACTCCCACGCTAAATCTGAGAAGTCACTTACCGGCTTCTCCTCGCAGCGATAGAAAGCGGCTTCAAAAAGTCTTGGATGCTTTCTTGCAAAATCAACGTAACCTTCCCCGAGCGCTTCAAATCTTAAACTTGCGTTTCTTGTTTGGCTGCGGGATTTTTTTACTCGATCGCGACGCGCCATAATGAAGTCACCTAGTTCATTCCTTACTTGAAGTGAAACTTCAGCTCGTAGCTGTTCAAGATTCTCAAAGTGGCGATACAAAGCAGCCGGAGTCACACCAGCAACTTCCGCGACTCGGCGAATTCCCAGAGCGTTCCAACCTTCGCGATCGACAAGATTGCGGGCAGCCAAGACTGTGGCATGGCGCAAGTCACCATGGTGATAGTCCGAGCCCTTGCGCAGCGGTGTTAACATTGTTTACATTATTGCTCATAGGTAATTCCCGAGTCAAGCGCTCTCCACGAGAAGAAGGTAAAAGATGTTTGAGAAACTAGGCCACGCAATAGCTCATCGCAGCAAAGCAATCTTCTTGCTCTCAGTCACGCTGGTATTGCTATTCGGCACGCTCGGCACACAAGTCTTTTCGCGCTTCGACTCTGGTGGATACTCAGATCCAAATAGCGACTCCGCAAAGGTATTCGAATATCTGGAGGATACCTTTGGAGTTAAGGACCCCGCGGTCGTCATAACTCTTGAATCATCCCAAGGCTCTGTCGATAACGAAGCGACCGTCGCGGCAGCAACATCACTTGAAAGTAACTTAAGAAATGAGTCAAGTGCCGAGAATGTCATTTCATATTGGAGCGCTGGTAGAAATCCAGCTTTCAAAAGTACTGATGGAACTTCTGCCTACATATTTGTTTATCTAAAATCTGATGATTTCACCGAGATTGATTCACTTGGTGGCTACTACCAAGATAAATATGAAGGCACCTTCCAAAATGAGCGAATTAGGGTTGCCGGTGGCGCAGTCTTTGCAAATGCCATAAATGGTCGAATCCAAGATGACTTAAAACTATCTGAAGCAATTTCAATTCCGCTGACTTTTATCATGCTAGTTCTTGTATTTGGCGCCCTTGTTGCATCGGCGATGCCTCTAGTTATTGGAGTTACCGCAATTCTGGGGACTTTCTTCGGGTTGTACTTACTAACGTTAGTTACTGATGTAAGTATTTTTGCCCTCAACTTAACCACCGGGCTAGGGCTCGGACTTGGAATCGATTACGCACTTTTGATAGTAAATCGCTTCCGCGAAGAGATTGCGCGGGGTATAAGCCGTGAGGATGCAATTGTGAATACGTTGAGAAGCGCTGGAAAGACGGTCTTTTATTCGGGCTTAACTGTGGTTCTTACCTTAATTTCACTCGCCTTCTTCCCCATGAACTTCTTGAAATCTATGGGCTATGCCGGCGCAATCGTGGTCGCACTTGCAGTAGTAGGCGCTTTGATTCCACTACCTGCGCTCTTGATGATGCTCGGTGAAAAAGTTAATAAGGGAGTTGTCCGCAAGAGTGGACTAGCGCCCAAGGAAGATGGCGGTTGGGCCAGTCTCTCTAGGTTTGTTATGAAAAGGCCAATACCTGTAGTCGCATTTTCACTTATCGTCCTTGGATTAATGATCGCACCGTTAAATAATGTGAAGTTTTCTCAGGTTGATAGTCGCGTTCTTCCAGCTAGTGATCCTGCCTACCAAGCCTCTGCATTTATTGAGGAGAAATTCCCTGGTCAAGAGGGAAATCCAATTGAAATTATCTTTCCTAATGCCGGTAATCAAATCGAATCTGTCAACGAATACGCTGCTAAGTTGGCCCAAGTTAAGGACATTGTCCGAGTAGGAACGCCAGATGTAAAAGGTGAAGCGGTCCGACTCATCGCAGTTCATTCAATGGCTCCGCGCACTCCAGAAGCTCAAGATTTAATAAATCGAATTCGAGCGATTGACTCCCCGATAGAAGTACTTGTCGGAGGAATTGCAGCGGACTACGCAGATACCCAAGATGGAATCGCCCAAACTCTTCCCTGGGTCTTCTTGTGGATTGCGATAACCGTGCTTGTGTTGTTATTCCTATTCACTGGTTCGGTTCTACTTCCAATAAAGGCAATCATCCTGAACTTTGCATCCCTAGCTGCAACCATCGGAGTACTAACGCTCATATTCATTGAAGGAAAATTCACATTTTTAGTTGGTGATTTCATTCAAACTGGTTCATTAGACACGAGCACCTTGGTATTAATTGCTGTTGTCGCATTTGGTTTATCTATGGACTATGAAGTCTTTTTGCTTTCGCGCATTAAGGAAGAGCACGACGCTGGAAAATCTAATGTCGAATCAGTTGCCTTGGGCCTACAGAAATCCGCTCGAATTATTACTGCGGCCGCCTTCATCCTCGCTATCGTCTTTGCTGCTTTTATTATCAGCGGCGTAACCTCAATAAAGTCGATGGGTTTTGGAATTGCATTTGCAATTCTCTTGGATGCAACTTTGATTCGCGCACTTCTAGTTCCTGCCTTGATGCGTCTATTTGGAGATTGGAACTGGTGGGCTCCTAAAGCTCTTCGCCGTTTCCAAATCAATCACTAGAATCTCCGGGTGGAAGTACTAGCCACCCTTCAATGCGAAGACCAAAGCGGCATAGTCAATGCCTTGACCTCGGCTGTCCTTGAGATCAAAGGCAATATTCTCGAGAACCAACAGTTCACTGACTCGCTGACCAACACATTTGTTATGCGCACTCGCTTCGAAAGCGATGCGAGCTTGGAAGATGCACGTTCTAGCCTTGCTACGCGGTTAGAGCGCTTCTCCCCTAATCTGCAGGTACGCGACTTCAGCAAACCTAAGCGCGCACTTCTACTTGTAACGAAGGCGAGCCACTGCCTCCGCGATCTTCTCTATTTAAGAGATCTTGGGGAGATGCCCGCTGAGTTTCCAGCAGTGATTGGAAATCATGAAGATTTACGGACGCTAGTTGAATCTCACCAAATTCCTTTCATATACCTTGATAGCAATAAGAAATCTAAGAAAGAGATTGAAGATGAGATAACAAGAGTCTCAATCGAATCAGGGATAGATTTCATAGTTCTTGCTCGTTATATGCAAATTCTCTCACCCGAGTTCTGTTCTAAATTTGCCTCAAAGATCATAAATATTCATCATTCATTCCTTCCTGGCTTTAAAGGCGCCCGCCCATATCACCAAGCCCATGCAAAGGGAGTTAAAGTTATTGGTGCAACTGCACACTTTGTAACTTCTGATTTAGATGAAGGCCCGATAATCGAACAAGATGTAGTGCGAGTGAATCACGCGTCCACGCCTGATGATTTCATCGCCATTGGGCGTGACATTGAAAGAAGAGTACTTTCGAGTGCAGTCAAATTATTTGCCGAAGATCGAATTTTTATAGTAGGAACTAGAACAATAGTTTTTTCAAAGTAACCTTGCCGGATCCGCGTTCTCACCTCTTGCCATCGAAGTGAATGTGCATTTTCGAATCCCAATTCTCTTGAATTTCAGATATCTCCTTCCCTTGCAGTGAAAGTGGAAACATGCTCCCTTGGATTTTGCCTCCCAAGGCACTTAGCTCAGCTATGTATTTGCCATGATTTTCCACATGTTCAAAGACTCCCGCCGGAGTTTCATATTCTTCAATAACTACGCAAGAGTTCTCTTTCATAGTAAAGAAAATCTCATAACGTAAAATAGATTTTTGATTCCTAATGCTTTCCAGCATTTCTGTTGCAATTTCCTTAAATCTCGCTAGATTCTCCGGCGCAATATCAGGAAATATTGCTATAGCCATGAGATTTTTCATTGCCCTCCTTGTAAAGAGTAATATTGAAATGTAGGGTTCTCCGGTGTCATTGTCGCAACAAGACAGTAGCTGATGTACGTGACTACCGTCAACTGCCATTGGAGGTAGATCCTCCGCGACACCACTTATATAGATCAGCACTCGCGCCATACTTTGTTAAACCCACAATTGAAAAACATGCTGAGAAGTTCCGTATAAATTCTGAAAGTTTACTTCGCACCTATTTTTCAGCAGAGCCCAAGGAAGTCGTTAGCCAACTCGCACTTCCGTTGGTTATGCATAATTTGGGCGTCATCTATAACCGACCTCAAGATGTTGATGAATGGATCTCTTGGGGTCCTGACGTTTGGACAGCAGAATCCGAGCAACGAGACGGAGCTGTGCTCCATAGGTACATTGATAAAGTTTACGAAGAAGCCTGCAATAAGAGAACTAAAGATATTTATGGAGAGATTGCATATTTAGAAATTGAGGGAAAGCGGATCACTCCTATTGAATTCCGCGGAATAGTTGGCGTTCTACTGGCCGGCGGAAGAGACACCGTGGTTAAGTTGTTAACCGGCATGATTTGGCACTTTGCTGTTTCGGAGGACATTCAAAGGGTCCGCTCTGGGGAGATCCCTATCAACTCCGCTATTCAAGAGTTCTTGCGGTTCTTAACCCCGCTTCCGGTTATGAATAGGACTACGACACCCGAGACAGATGCAAAAGTCCTGCCCGAAGATAGATACGTAGCCATGAGCTTCATCTCCGGAAACTTTGATGAGAACGTTTTCGAGGAGCCATTTTCGATCAATCTAACTCGAGCTCGAAATCCACATTTGAGCTTCGGCTTTGGACCACATACTTGTTTGGGTAATCACATAGCTGAAATTGAGGCGCGAATCTTCTTAGAAACCTTGCGAGATTG
>RGYL01000062.1 GCA_010032085.1 Actinomycetota bacterium | reverse complement strand
TAGCTCGAACTTTTCTTCGCATTCGGCGCTCTTCCCAAGCAAGCACACTTTCGTGCGCACCTAAACGTGTGAGTAGAACTCCGATTGCATCGCCATCACGGATTACCACTCGATCGACACCGCGGACTTCACGCGCCTTCGCCGTAATATTTAATCGTCGGGCCGCTCCCACCAAGGCAAGTGCAGCTTCTGGACCAGGACAAGTTATTTCAAGGGCTGATGATCGACCGGGTTCTGTAAGGGAGCCATGCGCTAAAAATGCACCGCGCCATGCTGCTTCCGCATCGCAGACCCCGGCAGAGACAACTTGGGGCGGAAGACCACGAACTGGGCGACCATTTGAATCAACTAGTCCGGTTTGGCGCGCTAGAGCATCTCCATCTTTTACAACTCTTACCAAATAGCGACTTCCCTTGCGCAATCCCCCTGCGCTAATTACTGCGAGATCTGATTCATGTCCATAAATGTCGGCAATGTCTTTTCGAACCCGGCGAGCTGCTTGCGCTGTATCTAATTCAATTTCCACCATGATTCGCCCAGAAGTTATGTGAAGACCTCCGGCGAAGCGAAGAATTGAGGAGACTTCTGCTTTTCGGCAACAGGGCTTTGAGATTGATAGTCGACTTAATTCGTCTTTGACGGAAGAGGTCATAGCCATAAGCGTTATCTAATCACTTCTGTCGCAAAAATGTTGCGGAAAACGGAACTTAATTTTTCGGGATCGTGGTGATTACTACCAGGGCTTGCCGCTAGCTCTGCAACAATTAAATTCCCGCTCATATCTTTAACAATTGCCTCCAATTCCCTGCCACTTTCACTTCTAGCCATTATTGATTCGTCAGCGATAGCAAAATCACATTTCAAATTAGGGGCATATTTCACAATTAGTCTTAGGTGATCGGCCGGAGAATAGCCCGCAAATTCATCGCCGGAAATGCTTGGATTAGCGTCAAGATTTAGGACGATTATCTTTCTAGCTTTTGATGAGCAAATTGCATCTCGCTGCTCATCTAGCAACAAGTGCGGTATAACGCTAGAGAACCATGAGCCCGGACCAAGTGTTAACCAATTAGCATCGGCTATGGCAGCCAAACCTTCTGGGGTCGGCTTAGCCCCCGCGGGAATTAACGATAGGTTCTCTAGAGTTCCCTTTCCGATTGCAACATCGGTCTGACCCCTGATTACCTGGGTTCCTTGCCAATTTCTAAATGTGCCTTCGATATCAAGTGGTTGCAGCGACATCGGTAGCACCCGACCTACAACTTTCAATAAGGCGCCGACGCGTTCAAGACCTTGAATTGGATCTCCGTCGCGATCCCAAAGCGCAGCAAGAAGTAAATTTCCCAGCGCATGGCCATTTAATTCTCCTTCGGAAGTAAACCGGTACTGCATCAGATTCGCCCAGTTTCTTCCCCATTCATCATCGCCACAAAGCGCAGCAAGTGCCATCCTTAAATCACCAGGTGGAAGTGAATTGAATTCCTCACGCAATCTGCCACTTGAACCTCCGTTATCAGCAACAGTGACAATTGCAGTTATTTCCGGGGTTACGCGTCGGAGAGCTTTAAGCATGGCAGCAAGACCATGTCCGCCACCAAAAGAAACTACTTTCAACGCTCTCTTCCTAAATCTCGATGTATCGCATGAGCCGAAACCGAAGCATCCCCCGCTAGGTGAAGACCATTTAATCTATTAGCCAATTCTTCCGCGACTGCAACACTTCTGTGTTTTCCACCGGTGCACCCGATTGCAAGAGTTATAAATTTCTTTCCTTCATGTAAATATCCCTTTGCGATACTGTCGAAGAGCGCGACATAACGGTTTAGAAACTCAGGGACGGCATTTGCGTTAAGAACTGCTTCACTAACTTCTTTATCAAGTCCGGTCTTGGAGCGAAGCTCGCTCTGCCAATGTGGATTTGGGATGAATCGACAATCCATAACCAGGTCTGCATCTGCAGGTATACCGAATTTATATCCAAACGAAAGGACATTAACTTTAAGCGCGGCCAGTGAGCCACTCTGAAAAAGTTCGTTGATTTTCCGCTCTAATTGATGAATGTTAAGTTGCGAAGTATCTACAACTAAATCTGCCCCTGCTCTCATCTCCCTAAGTTTCGCGCGTTCACGCTCAATTCCGTCAACAATTCGATCATTGCCTTGCAGTGGGTGAGGTCTGCGTGATGATTCAAATCTCATAATTAGAACTTCGTCTGAGGCATCGACAAAAATAATCTTGCGCGATACCCCCTTCTCCACCAGTTCTGCAAGGGAGCGATTTAGATCATCAAAGAATTGACGTCCCCTCACATCAATTACTACCGCAATTGAATCCGAGGTCTGCTCAGTCATCTCAAGCACCGAGGCGAGAAGTGAAGGTGGGAGGTTATCGATTACATACCAACCGGAATCTTCCATGGAATGGGCAACAGTGGAGCGCCCTGCTCCACTCATCCCAGTAATTACTACGACTTCGCGCGTCATGGCGTCATCATGCTATCCATGTCAAGGATGTTCGGTTATCTCGCCAGTTTCGGTATCTACCTCGTAATTTCCAGCAATTTTCGTGAGAGTTTCCACAATGGAGTTTGCGGTCTTCTCCCCTACCCCAGGAACGGCCGCAATCTCAGTAGCGCTCGCCTTGCGCAAAGCAGCGATTGAACCAAAGGTCTCAAGAAGCGCATTTCGGCGCACCTCTCCAAGGCCGGCAATTTCATCTAAAAGCGATTCCAACATGAGCCTGGAGCGTTTCGAGCGATGGAATGTGATTGCAAAACGATGTGCTTCATCGCGAATCCGCTGCACTAAATAAAGCGCTTCGCTATTGCGTTTGAGAATTACTGGATAAGTTCGATCAGGGAACCAGATCTCCTCAAGACGTTTCGCTAATCCGACTAAAGCGACATCCGTTATTCCAAGTTCAGCAAGAGCCCGTGCCGCAGCGTTTACCTGTCCGCGTCCGCCATCAACAATTACAAGTTGAGGTGGGTAGGCAAAGCGAGGCCTTGCTCCACCTTCGGCAGCAATTTCCTCCAAATCTAGATCTTTTTCCTCTAGATAGCGCTTAAACCTTCGAGTGATCACATGATGCATCGCTCGAGTGTCATCAAATTTCTCTTTATCATCGATTCCAAAGCGTCGGTAATCACTTTTCTTGGGTTGACCATCTTCAAAGACGACCATGGATGCGACAACTGACGTCCCTTGAATATTTGAGATATCAAAGCACTCTATTCGAAGTGGTAGCTCATCTAATTCAAGGGCGGTAGCGAGTTCCTCGAGAGTGCGACCTGAGACTGCAGCATCGTTAGCTCTCTTGCTCAGAAATTGAATTAAGGATTGGTGAGCGTTGCGTTTTACGGTCTCCAAAATCTCTACTTTCTCGCCCCTCTGAGGAAAATGAATTACCGTCTTTATTCCAGAGCGTTGCAACAAGAGATCCTCAAGCGCAGTGCTATCCGGAATTTCCACATTTACGTATATCTCTCGCGGTATTTCATACTCGCGATATATCAATTCCAAGGTAGCTAAAATCAGATTCTCGTCCTCAGGCAGATTTGTTCTATCCATAATCCAAGCTCTTGATCCGACTACTCTTCCGGTGCGCACACGAAAGAAGGAAGCAGCAGAATGGGTTATGTCATCGTGAAGCGCGATGAAATCTGCGGAAATAGAATCAGAAATTGCTGCTTGAGTAGATTCATTAGCTAGCTCGAGCGCCCTTAGACGGTCACGAATCTTGGCGGCGCGTTCAAATTGTTCTAACTTTGCGGCGCGCTCCATCTCACCTTGCAGCCTTGCTTCAAGATCAGCTCCTCCGCCCTCCATGAATTCGCTCAATTTCGAGATGAGAAGTCGATGACTTTCGCCATCGATTCGACCTACACACGGCGCGGCACATTTACCGATATCCCCCAGCAGGCATTGACGTTTGCTTTTTTGAGCACGTTCGAAATTACTTTTCGAGCACGAGCGGATTGGGAAGAGTTCCAGAATCAAATCAAAGGTCGTTCTCAGAGCCCATGCGTGAGCAAATGGTCCGAAGTATTTGATTCCTTTCTGCTTAGCTCGCCGCGTAATAAATAGCCGCGGAAAATCTTCCTTTACGCTTATTGCAAGAAATGGATATGACTTGTCATCTCGAAACTGGACATTGAATTGGGGACTCTCCTCTTTTATCCAAGTAAATTCGAGTTGTAGCGCCTCCACTTCAGAATTAACTACAGTCCAATCCACGCGCGTCGCGGCATGAACCATCCGATTTGTTTTCTCTGGAAGATTCTTTTGAAAATACGAATTGAGTCGATTCTTTAGCGAGCGAGCTTTACCCACATAAATAACGCGGCCGCCCTCATCAAAGAAGCGATAGACCCCCGGTTCATCTGGAACGCCTTGGGGCCGGTAACTATTTGGATCGGCCATAAATTACTTCGTTCGCTTAAGGGTCTCAGCCAAGAACTTTCCGGTGTAACTCGCCTTGTTTTTCGCCACTTCCTCTGGGGTTCCAGTAGCAACAACAGTGCCGCCGCCTGAGCCTCCTTCGGGACCGAGATCGATAACCCAATCTGCCGATTTAATGACATCCAAGTTATGTTCAATTACTACGACTGTATTCCCAGTATCCACCAAGCGTTGCAAGACTCCCAACAATTTTCTGACATCTTCAAAATGCAATCCGGTTGTTGGTTCATCGAGAACATAAATAGTTCTTCCAGTTGAACGGCGTTGTAATTCTGTTGCTAACTTAACTCGCTGTGCTTCACCGCCAGATAAAGTTGGTGCCGACTGTCCGAGACGTACATAACCAAGACCAACATCACAGAGCGTCTTAAGGTAACGATGGATGGCTGGAATTGATTCAAAGAATTCGACCGCTTTCTCGATTGGCATGTCTAGAACTTCCGAGATGGTCTTACCCTTG
>RGYL01000061.1 GCA_010032085.1 Actinomycetota bacterium | reverse complement strand
ATGCAGACTGCGTTTAAAGCTGGCGCAAAGGGCGTTCGCGTCCAATGCGGTGGCCGTCTCGGTGGCGCTGAAATGTCGCGCTCTGAGTTCTATCGCGAAGGTCGCGTTCCGCTTCACACTCTCCGCGCCGATATCGATTATGGCTTCCATGAAGCTCATACAACTTTCGGTCGCCTTGGTGTGAAAGTTTGGATTTATAAAGGTGAGGTAATCGAGTCGCGCGCTGAGCGCGAAGCAGCTGCGCTCGCAGCAGCAAAGGCTCCAAAGGCTGATCGTCCACGTCGCCAACCACGCGCACCTCGCGGTGAAGTAACAACTTCAAGTGTTGAAGAGCGCGCACAAGAGGCAGCAGCTCCAGCAGCAACAACTGCACCGGAGACAACTGCTCCAACTAGCGAAGGAGGCGAGGCGTAAATGTTGATTCCACGTCGCGTTAAGTACCGCAAGCAACATCATCCAAAGCGCTCTGGTAAGGCTAAGGGTGGAACTGCAGTTGCATTCGGTGACTTCGGACTTCAAGCAACTGAGGGCGGTTATGTAACTAACCGCCAAATTGAAGCCGCTCGTATCGCAATGACTCGTTACATCAAGCGTGGTGGAAAAGTTTGGATAAATATTTATCCAGATCGCCCACTTACAAAGAAGCCTGCTGAAACTCGTATGGGTTCCGGTAAGGGTTCCCCAGAATTCTGGGTAGCAAATATCAAGCCTGGCCGAGTTCTCTTTGAGATCTCTGGCGTAACTCTTGATATTGCAAATGCAGCGCTCTCGCGCGCAGCTCACAAACTTCCCGTTAAGTCTCGCGTTGTACTACGTGAGGAGGCATAAACATGGCGAAGATAACCAAGGCCGAAGAATTCCGCGGCAAGACAACTGAGGATCTCCAAGAGATGCTCAAGGAGTTGAAGGAAGAGTTATTTAACCTTCGCTTCCAGGCAGCAACTGGCCAACTTGAGAGCCACGGACGCTTGACCGCTGTCCGTAAAGAGATCGCTCGTATCTACACGATTATCCGTGAACGCGAACTAGGTATCGGAGGTGCTGCATGAGTAGCGCAGATAAGAACGAAGACCGTAACTTCCGCAAAGTCCGCGAAGGAATCGTTGTGAGCGACAAGATGGATAAGACCGTCGTTGTGAAGGTAGAAGATCGCGCTAAGCACGGCCTCTACTCAAAGGTCATCACAAAGAATAAGAAATTTAAGGCGCACGATGAGACTAACTCCGCTGGAGTTGGCGACCGCGTTCGCATTATGGAAACCCGACCACTATCTGCAACAAAGCGCTGGCGCGTTGTTGAGATCATCGAGAAGGCGAAGTAACCATGATTCAAGCAGAATCACGTCTACGTGTAGCGGATAACACCGGAGCTCGCGAGCTTCTCTGTATCCGTGTTCTTGGTGGCGCAAAGACTCGCTACGCCGGAATTGGCGATGTAATTGTCTGCTCCGTAAAGGATGCAATCCCTGGTGGCCAGGTCAAGAAGGGCGAAGTTGTAAAGGCTGTAATTGTTCGCACTGCTAAAGAGAATCGTCGCGCAGATGGTTCCTACATCAAGTTTGATGAGAATGCCGCTGTCATCATCAAAGAAGATAACGAACCACGCGGCACACGTATCTTCGGTCCAGTCGCACGCGAACTTCGCGATAAGCGATTCATGAAGATCATCTCACTTGCTCCGGAGGTGCTCTAGTGCGTATCAAGAAGGGCGATAAGGTCCTTGTAATTGCCGGAAAAGATAAGAATAAGACCGGCACAGTTCTTAATGTGAACACAAAGACTGGACGCATCACCGTTGAAGGAATTAATCGCGTTAAGCGCCACACTAAGGAAGAGAACACCCAACGTGGTGCGAAGGTTGGCGGAATCCTCACCGTGGAAGCGCCTATTCACTACTCAAATGTCATGCTCCTCGCAGAGGATGAACAGAGCACACGAATCGCTGTAAGAGTTGATGAGGATGGAAAGAATGTCCGCATCTCTCGCAGAACTGGAGGAGATATCTAATGACGACCGCAACAGCGCCACGTCTTAAGTCTCGCTACAAGAGCGATGTCGCTGCGCACCTACAACAACAGTTCGGTTATAAGAACCGGATGCAGATCCCAACTCTCACCAAAGTCGTTGTAAATATGGGTGTTGGCGAAGCTGCTAAGGATTCTAAGTTGATTGAAGGCGCAGTCCGCGACCTAACGACAATCACTGGTCAAAAGCCAGTTGTCACAAAGGCGCGTAAATCAATCGCTAATTTCAAACTCCGTGAAGGTCAACCAATCGGTGCGCACGTAACGCTACGTGGCGACCGGATGTGGGAGTTCATGGACCGCCTGCTCTCAATTTCACTACCTCGTATTCGCGACTTCCGCGGGCTCTCACCAAAGCAGTTCGATGGAAGTGGTAACTACACCTTCGGTCTCACCGAGCAGGTCGTGTTCCCAGAAATCCAACAAGATAAGTTGGATCGCGTTCGCGGTATGGATATCACAATCGTCACATCGGCCAAGAATGATGATGAAGGTCGCGCACTTCTTCGCGCGCTCGGATTCCCATTCAGGGATTAATAGGAGACCAAACTAAATGGCAAAGACATCACTTAAGGTCAAGGCAAGCCGCAAGCCGAAGTTCAAGGTGCGCGGTTACACACGTTGCCAACGTTGTGGTCGTCCGCACTCTGTTTATCGCAAGTTCGGCATCTGCCGAGTCTGCTTCCGCGAAATGGCACACCGCGGTGAACTTCCTGGCATAACGAAAGCTTCCTGGTAACAACTATCGGATAGGTCTCGAGAGAGATACCACCCGAAGAAAGGCGATAAGCCAAATGGCAATGACAGATCCGATCGCAGACATGCTCACTCGTCTGCGTAATGCGAATACTGCTTACCATGAAACGGTTGCAATGCCGTCTTCATCGGTAAAGGCACGTATTGCAGAAATCCTTCAGAAAGAGGGATACATCGCAGGTTACAAAGTTACCGATAACCAAGAAGGTTTCGGTAAGACTCTTGTAATCGATTTGAAGTACGGCTCAAACCGCGAACGTTCTATCGCAGGACTTCGTCGCGTCTCTAAGCCGGGACTTCGCGTATATGCAAAGTCGACTGGACTTCCAAAAGTTCTTGGTGGACTTGGCGTTGCGATCATCTCGACCTCTCAAGGGCTCTTGACTGATAGACAAGCAAATAAGCAAGGCGTAGGCGGAGAAGTTCTCGCCTACGTATGGTGATTGCTATGTCACGTATCGGAAAAATGCCAGTCGCTGTTCCTAAGGGCGTTGAGGTAACACTTAATGGCCAAGCTCTCTCAATTAAGGGACCAAAGGGAACGCTCACACATAATTTCCCTGACCTAATCAAGGCTGCGAAAGACGATAGTGGAATAACAATTTCGCGCGCTAACGATGAGCGCCTTGCAAAGTCGCTCCATGGTTTGTCACGCACCCTTGTTGCAAACATGATTACTGGTGTAACCCAGGGCTACTCAAAGAAGATCGTAATTACCGGCGTTGGCTACAAAGTTGCGCTGAAGGGTAAGGATCTTGAGTTTGCGCTTGGCTACTCACACCCAGTCCTTTTTAAAGCTCCAGAAGGAATTTCATTTACAGTCGACTCACCAACTGAGTTGACTGTTGCTGGCGTAGATAAGCAACTCGTCGGTGAGACCGTTGCGAAGATCCAGAAGCTACGTAAATCCGATCCTTATAAAGGTAAGGGATTACATCTTCTTGGTCAGCGCATCCGTCGCAAGGCTGGAAAGACAGGTAAGAAGGCATGAGTATCGCTAAGAAGATTGTTAAGGGCTCTACTCAAGTTGCCCGCGCACGCCGTCACTTCCGAGTCCGTAAGCGGATCTCTGGAACCACCGAGCGCCCACGTCTAGTTGTGACTCGTTCTGCGCGTCACCTAGTTGCACAAGTTGTTGATGATTCAAAGGGCCACACTTTGGCCTCAGCATCAACGATGGAAAAAGATCTTCGCGCTCAATCAGCAGATAAAACCAAGAAGGCTCGCACTGTTGGCCAACTTGTTGCTGATCGCGCAAAGGCAAAAGGAATCACCCAGGTCGTCTTTGATCGAGGTGGTAACCGATACACCGGACGCGTTGCTGCACTTGCCGAAGGTGCTCGAGAGAATGGATTGGACTTCTAATGGCTAATGAAGAAGTAACAGCACCAGAAGCTGGCGAGAAGCCAAAGCGCGGTCGCGATAAACGCGAACGTCGTGAAGGCGGAGATACTCGCGAGAAGTCCCCGTACATCGAGCGCGTTGTCTTTATCAACCGCGTTGCCAAAGTCGTATCTGGTGGTCGTCGTTTCTCCTTTACCGCACTTGTAGTGCTTGGTGATGGAAATGGAATGGTGGGCGTTGGTTACGGAAAGGCGAAGGAAGTTCCACAAGCGATTGCGAAAGCTGTTGAAGAAGCTAAGAAATCATTCTTCAAAGTTCCTCGAATCCAAGGAACAATTCCTCACCCAGTCCAAGGTGAAGATGCTGCTGGCGTAGTTCTACTTCGCCCAGCTGCACCTGGTACTGGAGTTATCGCTGGTGGTCCAGTCCGCGCTGTTCTTGAGTGCGCTGGAATCACCGATGTTCTAACTAAATCTCTCGGATCAAATAATCCGATCAACATGGTCCATGCGACTGCAACAGCGCTGAGGAATCTTGAAGATCCAGCAGCAATTGCAGCTCGTCGTGGCCTTCCACTTGAGCGCGTTGCTCCTGCAGCAATCATTCGCGCTATGACAACAACGGCAGGTGCCTAATGCCACGTTTGAAAGTAACTCAAGTTCGTTCCAAAGTTGGTAACGCCCCAGATCAACGCGAAACTCTTCGCTCACTTGGTCTAAAGCGCGTCGGTGATGTCGTTGTAAAAGAAGATCGTCCCGAAATTCGTGGCATGGTCTACAACGTCCGTCACCTAATCAAAGTCGAGGAGGTCGAGTAATGGTGCTTAAGGCGCATCATCTCCGTCCAGCACCAGGTGCTAAGAAGGAGAAGACTCGTAAGGGTCGCGGCGAAGGCTCAAAGGGAAAGACTTCTGGTCGTGGCGGAAAAGGAACTCGTGCTCGTAACGTAGTTCGCGCTGGCTTTGAAGGTGGCGCAATGCCGCTCGTTCAGCGACTTCCAAAACTTCGTGGTTTTAAGAACCCAGAGAAGATTGAATACCAAGCT
>RGYL01000007.1 GCA_010032085.1 Actinomycetota bacterium | reverse complement strand
CAACGGAACTGCCAGATCCATTTGGTTATGGCCGAATAGTTCGCGATGGTTCGGGAGAGCTCGCCTCAATAGTTGAGGAGCGCGATGCTGATGAAGCAACTAAGGAAATCGCAGAGATCAATTCAGGTGTTTATGTCTTTGATATCTCGGCTCTAAATAGCGCATTAGCTCAAATTGGAAAAGCAAATGCCCAAGGCGAAGAGTATTTGACCGATGTAATCGCCATCTTGAAGTCGCAGGGCCACCAAGTTTCGACCTACCAATCCGCTGACTTCACCGAAATATTGGGCATAAATGATCGAGCTCAACTCTCCGATGTTGCAGCGCTGATGCGCGACCGCATAAACGATGCCTTGATGCGCAGCGGCGTAACAATGCTCGATCCAGCCAGCGTTTGGATTGATTCCACAGTGGAGATAGAAGCAGATGTACAAATTGAACCTGGCGTTGCAATTAAAGGGAGCTCAAAGATAAAGAGCGGCGCAAAGATTGGGCCAAGAACCACGTTAATTGATTGTGAAGTTGGAACTGGGGCGACAGTCATCGAATCTCACTGCGAATCAAGTGAAATCGGGGCGCGCGCAAAAGTTGGTCCATTTGCGCACCTTCGTGGTGGAACAGTCCTTGCCGATGAAGTTAAAGTCGGCTCATTTGTGGAGATGAAGAATTCCAAGGTAGGTGAGGGTTCGAAAGTTCCGCATCTTTCTTATGTAGGCGATGCGCAAATAGGGCGGGAGAGCAACATTGGGGCCGCCACCATATTTGTTAATTACGATGGCGTTTCAAAGCATGAGACAAAAGTTGGGGACCATGTGCGAATTGGGAGCGATTCGATGTTGATTGCCCCGGTTGAAATCGGCGATGGCGCCTACACGGCCGCCGGTTCAATCATCAACGAAGATGTACCTGCTGGCGCGCTTGGTATCGCAAGGGCCCGACAGGTCAATATTCTTGGCTGGGTATTGAAGAAACGTAAGGGCACAAAATCCGCTGAGGCGGCCGAGAAGAAAGAGAGAAAATAAGTGAGTAATGAACTCCGTCTCGGCTCTGAGAAGCGACTGCGCATATTTACCGGACGCGGTTATCCTGAATTAGCCGAAGAAGTGGCCGCCGAACTAGGCGTAACGATTACTCCAACCTCAGCTTATGACTTTGCAAACGGTGAGATATTCATTCGCTTTGAAGAGAGCGTGCGCGGCTGTGATGCATTTGTAATTCAAAGTCATTGTGAACCAGTAAATAAGCAGATCATGGAACAACTAATTATGGTTGATGCGCTTAAGCGCGCTTCCGCGAAGCGAATTACTGTGATCGCGCCGTTCTATGGTTACGCTCGACAAGATAAGAAACACCGCGGACGTGAACCGATCTCAGCGCGTCTGATGGCCGATCTCTTTAAGACCGCTGGCGCGGATCGCTTAATGACGGTGGATTTACATACCTCTCAAATTCAAGGTTTCTTCGATGGTCCAGTCGATCATCTCTTTGCGCTACCTCTACTTGCTAATTATGTGGGCTCAAAAGTTGATCGCAAGAGATTAACTATCGTTTCACCAGATTCTGGTCGGGTAAGAGTTGCCGAACGTTGGAGCGATATTTTAGGTGGCACTCAAATCGCATTTATCCATAAAACTCGTGATCCACGGGTCCCAAATGAAGCTATCACCGGAAGAGTTGTTGGTGAAGTCGAAGGTCAAACCTGTGTGGTCATCGATGACATGATCGATACCGCCGGAACTATTGCAAAAGCAGTCGATGCGCTCTACAACGCTGGAGCTAAAGATGTAATCATCGCTGCAACGCACCCAGTCTTCTCCGGTCCCGCAGCAGAGCGCCTCATGAACTCAAAGGTAAGTGAAGTGGTTGTAGCAAATACGCTTCCAATTCCGGAAGATAAGCGCTTCCCAAATCTCACCGTCCTTTCAATTGCTCCATTAATTGCGCGCGCAATTAAGGAGGTCTTCGAAGATGGTTCTGTTACGAGCCTCTTCGATGGACATTCCTAAAAGTGCGCCGCTTTAGTGCATTAGTTTTAGCTTTACTTCTTCTTCCTATTGCAAAAATAGAAGCGGCTGAGCCATATCAAGTAACGGTGATGTCACGTAATCTTTACTTGGGTTCTGATGTTGGAGTCGCACTCGAATTGATTCCGAATTTCCCCGCAGCTGCGCAATTCATGTGGGATCAAGTTAAGAAAACCGACTTTCCCAAACGCGCTAAAAAGCTGGCAGCAGAAGCAGCCCTAGATAAGCCAGATTTAATCGGCATACAAGAGGCGACGATTTGGTATTGCCGAAAAGATTTATGGAGCGAAAAGATTGAAGTCTTTAATTTCCTAAATCAATTCATCGAAGCCACCAAGGTATCCGGAACCCCATATTCACTAGCTAGATCTAATGGAGTATCTGCATTTAACCCCGGATATTCAATCGCGGCCATTCCCTACCTAACAAAGGTAAAAGACCCTGAGACTTTCCCAGCGCTATTTGGCAGCGAGAGCGCCTCATGTGGCTTCACAATCGCAGATGCAATATTGGTCCGCGATGATTTGGCGGGAAATGTCCAGCAGGTCGGCAACACCGAGTATGACGCCACTTATTCCATAGTTCCAACGCTGATGACAATTTATCGTGGCTATACCTGGGTTGATTACCAAGTAAATGATTCGCTAGTTCGAGTTATATCGACCCATCTTGAATCAATTTGGGATGAGAATAAAGTTCCAAACTCTGCTATTCAAGCGTCACAACTTGTTGATGATCTCAAATCAGCAAAGATGCCACTTATTGTTATGGGTGATTTCAATGCAGATTACCGCGATCCCCGTGGAAAAGAATCACCCAATCCGGGCGAGCAACCCGTTGTAAGTGAAACCTGCCCGACTCCTGGCGCCGCAAAATGCAATGCCTATACAACGATGATTGAAGCAGGTTTTGTTAATGCCTCACCAGATGCAAAAGATCCTAAGCATTTCTCTTGGGGAGCAAGCGCACTACTAGATGGTCCTGATCCCAAACGCGCCAAGGTTGCAGCTGAGTATGGAAATCAATATGGATTTACTGATCGACTTGATTATGTATTTACAAAAAATGTTTATGCAAACATCTCATCTAAGATGATTGGGAATATCTATCCTGATGGTAGCTCAATCTGGGATTGTGGCGAGAAGAAATGTTTTGCATCCGATCACGCAGGAGTTGTAGCCACAATCGAAATTCCCCGAGGCGCAAGTGCGCAAGATCCAGCGCTTCCGAATCACGCCCGTTTTCCGCTCGGTTTCTGGCACTTCTTCGCGCTTGGCTTAATACTTCTTAGCGCGCTGCTCATTGCTCGCAGAATTCGCCGGAGATAAGCGCGGGATTTGTAGTTTTAAGAGGCGCTAGGTAGCCTTCCCTCACTTAAGGCGAGGGGTAAACCCCGTAATCGACGAAAGGTAAGACCATGGCTGAAGTTGGAATTAAAGGCGCGCTTCGTAATGAATTCGGAAAAGGCGCATCACGAAGAATCCGTAGAGATGGGCAAGTTCCCGCTGTAATTTATGGACACGGTGAAAAGCCGACACATATCTCACTTCCAGCTCGTGAAGTCGGAATCGCAATTAAGACCTCGAACGTACTTTTAAATATTGATCTTGGAGATAAGCAAGAGTTAGTGCTTCCTAAATCAATTGTTCGCAATCCTCTTAAAGGGACTCTTGAGCATATTGATTTGATTATTGTCCGTCGCGGTGAGCGCGTAGTCGTTCACGTTCCGGTCCACACAACTGGTAAACATGATCCAGAAGGAATTCTCGAGCACGTTCATAACTCAATTGAAGTTGAAGTTGATGTAACTTCGATTCCACAATTCCTCGAGTTGGATATAACCGGCTTGATGGCTGGAGATTCCAAGCTCGCTGAAGATGTTGTGCTTCCGGAAGGCCTAGTTCTAAAGAGCGATCCAAAGATGGTAGTTGCTCACGTTTCAGTTCGCGCCGCGATTGAAGAAGTTGCACCTGTTGCTGCTCCTGCTGAAGGCGAGGCAGCCGCTGCACCTGCTGAAGGTGAAGCTGCTGCAGCTGCTCCGGCTGAAGGTGAAGCAAAGAGCAAGTAAGCCCGACTAACCTTCCGATATGTTTTTAAATAGGAAGGATCGCTGGATTGTTATTGGCCTCGGAAATCCGGGCCAAGAATATGAGCGAACCCGCCATAACATCGGAGCGATGGTTGCTATCGAACTCGCCAAACGCGCTGGGAAAAAACTAAGTTCGCACAAGTCGCGTGCAAATTTAGCGGAGTACAAATTAGCAAGCGGTGAATCCATCGCGGTAGCAACATTGCGCAGCTACATGAATGAATCAGGTGGCCCTACGAAAGCTCTGATGGATTTTTATAAGGCAAAGAGCGATCATTTAATTGTTATTCATGACGAACTAGACATTCCCTTTGAGGCAATTCGAATCAAACAAGGTGGCGGCGATAATGGCCATAACGGTCTAAAGAGCATTACAAAAGTTCTCGGGCCAGATTACTTCCGGTTGCGCATGGGTATCGGCAGGCCTTTAGGCAACCAAGACCCAGCTGACTTCGTCTTGAAACCATTTAGCGCTAATGAAAGAAAGAATCTCGAGCTCTTTGTAACTAAAGGCGCTGATGCAATCGAGGCGTTAATTTCAGAGGGGCTTGAGCGAGCTCAAGCGAACTTTAATTCCTAATCTCAACCAGTATTGCGAAGTCCAGTCGCCACACCATTAATTGTTAGCAATAGGGCTCGCGAGATTAATGGATCGCTATCGCCTTGAGTCCTAACCTTCTTCAGTAGTGAAACCTGTAGCAGATGAAGTGGCGCAAGATAGTTGTCGCGGATTTGAAGTGTGCGCGAAAGGATCTCTTGGTCGCCCAAAATATCGCTCTTACCAGTAAGCGCCAAGATTTCAGTGATTGTTAAATTGTATTCCGCTTCTATCATTTCAAGCATGTGGTGAAGCCTCGGTTCCACCAAAGCTGTTACATATTTGCGAGCAGTCTTAAGGTCAGTCTTTGCGATAGTCATCTCCACATTGCTAATGAAGGTACGGAAGAAATGCCAATCTTTTAACATTGAGCGCATCACTTCGCCATGTCCCGCTTCGCGCGCTGCCTTTAATCCACTTCCAACGCCATACCAACCCGGAACAATTTGGCGTGATTGAGTCCAACCAAAAACCCATGGAATTGCGCGCAGCGAGGAGAGATCATTTCCGGCATCTGGCCTTCTTGAGGGGCGCGAACCAAGGTACAGATTTCCTAATTGTTCAACCGGGGTTGATTGGTAGTAATAGTCAGGTAAATCTGGATGATCAACAAGTTCGCGATAGCTCGCAAAGGCGCTCTCACTAATTGAGTCCATTGCGCCATTCCAGTTCTTTAGATCATCATTAGATTGGCGAGCCGCGCGATTTAGAACGGTAGCTTCAAGTGCTGCGGCAAGAGTTAATTCAACATTCTCACGAGCTAATGAAGGAAGCGAATATTTGTCGGAGATAACTTCGCCTTGTTCAGTCATCTTTATATGACCATCAAGGGTTCCCCAGGGAAGTGCGATGATTGCATCATAAGTTGGTCCGCCGCCTCGGCCGACTGAACCACCCCGACCATGAAAAATTCGCAGTTGCACATTGAATTTTCGAGCAACGTCGCGCAACCTGCGTTGAGCTTGGTGAATCTCCCATTGGCTCGTAGCAATACCTGCATCTTTATTTGAATCGGAATATCCGAGCATTACCTCTTGAATATTGCCGCGCAGTTCAACGATTTTTCGATAAGACGAATTGCTAAGTAATTTCTCAAGGATCTTGTCGGCTGAACGGAGCTCAGCTACTGTCTCAAGTAACGGCACAATGTTTATACGTGCAAAATTATTTTGAGTAAGTGAAATCAATCCAGCCAATTTTGCAAGTAAGGTTGCTGCAAGCACATCTTCGGCGCCGCGCGTCATTGAGATTATGTAGGTCTCAATTACTTGTGGATCAAAAGTATCTTGCGCCGAAGCAATTGCCTTAAAGGTGTCGAGCGTCTTTTGGGAATCTTTATCTAGATTCCCTAAGTTAGAATTTTCAGCGAGCAATTCGCTACTCAGGAATTCGCACTTAGCATCAGAACTTAATTGGCTATATCCAGCGCTGGGAAAAAGCTGGTTAATTGCTTTTTCATGAGCAGCGGAGTGCTCGCGGACATCCATAGTTGCGTGAAACAAGCCAAAGGCAGCCACAGCGCGGATAGTTCGTTCCAATAAGCCATGTGCAATCAATTCGCCACGATTAGCAATCAAAGACTTGTGCATCAGCATCAAGTCCTCGAGCAGTTCATCGGTATTTGCATAATCTCTTCCAGGTTCATGCGCGCCACCTTTTGCGTGACGCTCGCGAGTGAGATTTAGTCGGTGCCGAATTGCGGTCGCTTTAAGACGATAAGGCTCTTCTACGTTTATTCGGCGAAACCGAGGCTCGATTTCTGGAATTCGTTCAAGATCGCGGGCAACTGATTCAAGTAGCGCCGGTGAAGTGCCGGCAAGTTTTGTCGAGACCGAGAGCGCTTGGCGGATTTCATCAATTGCGGAGATGAGCACGCGAATTGCGTGGCCCATTTGCAAGACAATCGCTTGTTTGGTGACTTCCGGAGTTATATTGGGATTTCCATCTCGATCGCCACCTATCCAAGAGCCAAATGTGAATGGCGTCGAGGTAGGCGAGAGATCAATCTTTAATCGCTTTAACTCGCGCGCAAAGTCATCTAGAACTTCGGGCATTGTGTAGCGCAACAAGTCATCTAAATAATAGAGCGCGTTTATTGCTTCATCCAGCGGCTCAGGTCTACCAAGGCGAAGTTCATCGGTCTGCCAGAGCAGATCAACCGCTTCTGCTAATTGCCGTTCGCGGGCGGCTGATTTCTTATCATCTAACAATTCGGCAATTGTCCCGAGCTTACTTAAAACAGAGCGGCGGGCCGCTTCAGTTGGGTGCGCTGTAAAAACCGGACGCACCTCAAAAGAGGAGAGCCACTTTGAAATTTCGGCTTCAGTAAAACTTTTACCACCATCACTTGCCGCAATGATTCGATCTACTGCGCGAGAGATCCATGAACCTTTACTCGCTCGCTCTTCATTTAGTTCTCTAGATCGATGAACTTGTTCCGCAATATTTGCCAAGTTGAAATAAACATTAAATGCTCGCACTAGCTTTACGGCATCTTGTGTAGAGACTGAAGCAAGAAGTTCTTCGCCACCACCTTCGCGGACCGACTTTCGAACCGATTCGACGAGATTTAGTAGCGCTTGACCGTCTTGACGAACGAGGGATTGTCCTAATAAGTCGCCGAGAGTTCTTACATCTCCTCGAAGTGCAGAGTTATCGCTCTCGGTCATTAGCGAATAATCTCACGATAAGATTTCATCTGTATTTCCGGTAGCCCCCTCCTTTTAGGAAGCGGGGCCATACGGCTATTGGAGGTGATTTCCTTGAGCGGACTTGCTAATTTCATCTCGCTATCTGAAACAACTCAATCTATTCTCCATGATTCGCGCCGATTTGTTTCACCATCTCCAACACACCCAATCCTTATAGCTGAACTCGCTAAAGCGCGCCGATTAGTTGTGGTCACTCACTCCAGCAAGCGCGCGAGTGAAATTGTCCATGAGTTAAGCGCCCTTCGCGAAGATGTAATCGAGTTTCCCGCTTGGGAGACTCTGCCGCATGAGAAGTTGAGTCCAAATAGCGATACCGTAGCTAAGCGCATCGGTGCTCTCTATGGTTTAGAAGATGCGAAGTTAATCGTCATTCCAATCCGTGCTCTCGTTCAACCAATAAATTCAGATGTAATCAAGATTCCACCACTTACTCTAGAAAGTGGCGAACAAGTCGGATTTGAACATTTAACAAAAGAATTGATCTACCGGGCTTATTTAAGAGTTGATCTTGTAGAGCGGCGCGGTGAATTCGCGGTACGAGGCGGCATTATCGATATTTTTCCACCCGATTCTGATTATCCAATTCGCCTTGATTTCTTCGGTGACTCATTAGAGGAGATATTCAAATTTGAAGTGGGAAGCCAGCGTACATTCGGTGAAAATCTAACTGGAGTAAGGCTCCTTCCATGTCGAGAACTTTTAATTGATGAAGAAGTAATGCAGCGGGCTGAAGTATTGCGAAAGCAATATCCAGAATCAATTGAGTTATTAGACAAAGTTAGCCAAGGAATCTATGCAGATGGAATGGAAGCTCTAATCGGAGCGCTTCATCCAGAAATGAAACAATTTCTTGATTTTTTACCTAAAGATTTTGAGATTGTCCTACTCGAAGAGGAGCGGATTCGAAACCGCACTTTAGATTTAATTAAGACGAGTGATGAGTTTCTTGAGGCGGCTTGGTCGAACTCAGCCAACAAAGATGGCTCGGCTACGCCATTGCGAGATGAACTTCAACGCGGCGGATACCTCACATTTAATGATGTCGAGATGCGAGCAAGGGAACTTGAGCTACCGTGGCGCTCAATCAATCTTTTTGGCGATATCGATGATCCAGTCATCGAGCAATTTAATGAAATAACACCTTATAGAGGGGATATTGAGCGGCTAATTCCTGATTTAAAGAGTTGGCTTAGCGCTGGGCAACTAATCGTGCTTGTGTTTCGTGGTAGCGGTCTTAGCGAGCGTTACCAACAACTTTTAGGTGAAGCTGAAATTCCAACAAGGAGAGTTTCTAAAGTCGAATCTAATTCAGGGCGAGATGTGGTCTATTTGTTAACTTCAAGCCTTTCCAACGGCTTTACGGATCTCACCAACAAGATAATTCTTCTTGCCGAATCCGACATAACTGGAATAAAGGATCGCCGGGCAGCTTCAAACCAGATGCCAACTCGGCGCAAGAAAGCGATTGATCCACTTGAACTTAAGAGTGGCGATTACGTAGTTCACGAGATTCATGGAGTTGGTCGTTATCAAGAACTTATAAAACGTAAGGTTGGTGGAGTTGAACGCGAATACGTTGTCATTGAGTATGCCCCCTCGAAGCGAGGTCAACCTGCAGACCGAATCTATGTACCGACTGATGCCCTTGAATTAGTAACGCGTTACGTTGGTGGCGATACACCTGCAATTCATAAAATCGGTGGTGGTGATTGGATTAAAGCTAAGTCGCGCGCACGCAAAGCAGTTAAAGAAATTGCTGGTGAATTAATCCGACTTTATGCAGCTCGAACGAGCCTTCCGGGTTTTGCCTTTTCGCCTGATACAACTTGGCAACGAGAACTTGAAGATTCTTTTGAATATATTGAAACTCCCGATCAACTTGTGACGATAAATGAAGTAAAAGCAGATATGGAGCGCTCCTATCCGATGGATCGGATTGTGTGCGGTGATGTTGGATATGGCAAGACTGAAATCGCAATCCGAGCTGCATTTAAAGCGGTCCAAGATGCAAAGCAGGTCGCAGTCTTAGTACCGACCACTCTCTTGGCTCAACAGCACTTTGCAACCTTCTCAGAGCGATACGCCGGATTCCCTCTTCGAATTAATGTGCTCTCTCGCTTCAGCACCAATAAAGAGATCAACGAAACTATTGCTGGCTTAGAGAATGGCACTGTTGACGTTGTGATTGGAACACATAGATTGCTCTCGGATGACGTGAAGTTTCGAGATCTGGGCTTGATTATTGTCGATGAAGAACAGAGGTTTGGCGTTGAACATAAAGAAAAATTAAAGAAATTACGTACAACAGTTGATGTCCTTGCTATGTCTGCAACGCCAATACCCCGAACTCTTGAGATGGCAATTACCGGTATTCGTGAGATGTCCACCATCGCAACTCCACCGGAAGAACGCCACCCGGTACTGACTTATGTTGGCGCTTACGATGAAAAACAGGTGGCTGCCGCAATCCACCGCGAGCTACTTAGAGATGGACAAATCTTCTATATACATAATCGAGTGGAAAGTATCGATGATGTTGCGGCAAATCTACGCCGATTAGTACCTGAGGCGCGAATTGCAATCGCCCATGGCCAGATGAATGAGTCGGCCCTCGAACAAGTTGTAATTGCCTTTTGGAATCGAGAATTTGATATTTTGGTCTGCACAACGATTGTGGAAAATGGAATTGATGTTGCAAATGCAAATACTTTAATTGTTGACCGGGCGGACAAGTTTGGCCTCTCACAACTTCATCAATTGCGAGGTCGTGTAGGTCGAAGTCGTGAACGGGCGTATGCCTACTTCCTATATCCCGGAGATAGACCACTAACTGAAATTGCAATGGAGCGATTAACAACGATTGCCAAGAATTCGGAGTTGGGCGCTGGTATGCAAGTAGCGCTAAAAGATCTTGAAATTAGAGGCGCTGGAAACTTACTCGGCGGTGAACAATCCGGTCATATTGCAGAGGTTGGCTTTGATCTTTATATGCGAATGGTCGGTGAGGCAGTTAACGAATTTAAGCGCGGAATCGTTGCTGGTGAAGAACTTGAGCAAGAGTGCAAAGTGGAGATACCAGTTACCGCGCATTTATCAACCGACTATGTACCTTCGGATCGATTACGGCTTGATTTATATCGAAGGCTGGCAGATGCCCAAAGCGATAGCGATATTGATGCTATCGCCGAGGAGTTAGAAGATCGCTTTGGCTCGTTGCCTGATGAGACTAAGCGCTTAATTGAGATAGCAAAATTGAGAATTAAAGTTAAAGCTGTCGGAATCCAAGATCTGGCAGTTCAAGGAAAGTATTTGAAAATTTCACCAATAAAATTAACAGAATCACGGCAGATGCGACTGCAACGACTATATCCCGGTTCAATTGTGAAATCAGTTACCGAGACGGTGATGATCGCAAGGCCACAGTCGGCGGCCTGGGAGGAACCGGATTACCAAGAAGATGGGGCCATAGGAGATACTGCGCTCCTTGGCTGGGTCACTGAAGCTCTTGCCGAGGTCATCGGAATCGAAAATCAGAGACGAGAAAAGGCAGATAAGTGAAGCGAATATTCCTAGTTCTACTAGCAAGCATCGGATTGCTCTTAACCGGCTGCTCACAGATGAATAGCGCTGCCACCGTCGGTGAAGAAGAAATCACCGTAAAGCTTCTGCAGTCACAAGTCGATTCGATTCTGGAAGCGCGAAAAAGTGTCGACACCACTCAGATGGAGCTAGAGACTGGCGAAGCGCTTACAAGAGGACAACTAACTTTCCTAATCGCAAATTTAGTGATTGAAGAACTTAGTAAAGATGCCGGAATTGAAGTTAGCGCAACGGATCTTGAGCTCTACAAGCAAGAAATCTTCCAAAGTATCGGTGGCGAAGAGATGCTTCCGAGCGTTCTTGTTAATGCCGGAATTGCACCAGAAACGCTAGATAAAGTTTTACGGCGCGATTTGATTCTTAGAAAACTAAGTGCGGGCGCGAGAGAAGCTGGATCTGATGATGCGGCCGTTAATGAGTTAGTACAAGCAGCGGTCACAAAGAAGGCCAACGAGTTAAATATTGTGATCAATCCGCGCTATGGAACATGGGATTCAAACTCATTTACAGTTGTTGCTAAGAGTCCAGCAGGCGACGCGGTAACTGATAAGTAGGGCGATATGTCCTACCCAAATCTGATTCGCTTAGTCGAGGTGATGGATCGACTTCGTTCTCCTGGGGGTTGTCCTTGGGATGCCGAGCAGACTCATGAAAGTCTTCTTAAATATCAGTTGGAAGAGTCCTACGAATACATTGAAGCGGTAGAAAAAGGTGACCGCGCTGATATGCGCGAGGAGCTAGGAGATCTATTACTCCAGGTCTATTTTCACTCAAGAATCGCGCAAGAGGATTCCAACGAACCATTTAATATCGATGATGTAGCAAAAGGAGTTGCCGATAAGTTAATCAGTCGCCATCCTCATGTCTTTGGAGATACCAAGGTAAGTTCATCTCAAGAAGTGCACGCAAATTGGGAACGGATAAAGAATGAGGAGAAAGGGCGAACGGAGTTTGATGAGGGCGTTCCGCTAAATCAACCAGCGCTCTCACTAGCAGCAAAATTGATTCTCCGTGCTGAGAAAAATGGATTAAAAAGCCCCGAGCCCCTTGCCCCAACTAAAAACTCCTTAGAAGATGAGAGCTCACTTGGAGATGCCTTGCTTGCACTTATATCTTGGGCAGTAAAAGCAGATCTCGACCCGGAAGCAGCGCTTCGCAAAGCTGCGCTTCGATATCGCGATTCGATCAAAGAAGCCCGATAGACTGCGCGCCCGTGACTACCATCAAATCAATTCAAGCGCGCGAAATTCTTGATTCGCGCGGTAATCCAACGGTAGAAGTAGATGTAACGCTCTCAGACCAGGCAACAGGTAGAGCTGCAGTCCCAAGTGGGGCATCAACTGGAGCATTTGAGGCGGTAGAACTTCGCGATGGTGGCGCCAGATATTTGGGTAAAGGCGTTATAACGGCGGTTGAAAATATCAGCAAGGTAATAGCGCCGGCGCTCATTGGCAAAGATCCATCTGACCAACGCGGCCTTGATAATGCGATGCTCGCATTAGATGGAAGTGCAAATAAATCGAAGTTAGGCGCAAATGCGATTTTGGGCGTCTCCCTTGCAGTTGCTAGGGCGGCTGCGAATTCACATAAATTGCCGCTTTATTCATTTATTGGTGGTGCGGATGCGAATCTTTTGCCAGTTCCAATGATGAATATCTTGAATGGCGGCGCACATGCAGATACCAATGTCGATATTCAAGAGTTCATGATTGCGCCAATCGGGGCTGAAAGTTTTAAAGAATCACTTAGATGGGGCGCTGAGATTTACCATAGCCTGAAAGCTGTTCTAAAAAAGCGTGGCTTAGCAACTAGCATCGGTGATGAAGGTGGTTTTGCTCCTAATCTTGAGAGTAATCGGGCAGCACTTGACCTGATTGTGCAAGCAGTGGAAAAAGCTGGCTACAAGTTAGGCTCACAAATCGCCCTTGCTATGGATGTCGCTGCCACTGAATTTCATGAGAATGGTCGCTACAACTTTGAAGGTAAATCGCTATCTGCAGCTGAAATGATCGCTTATTACAAGGAATTAGTTGATTCTTACCCGCTGGTTTCTATTGAAGATCCGCTCTCTGAAGATGATTGGGATGGCTGGGCTGCAATAACTAAAGAATTGGGCGAACGAGTCCAGCTTGTTGGCGATGATCTCTTTGTAACAAATCCGACTCGACTCTCGCGTGGCATTGAAGCAAAGACTGCAAATGCACTTCTTGTGAAGGTAAATCAGATCGGAACACTTACCGAGACACTCGATGCCGTTTCGATGGCGCATAAAGCAGGATACAAATCGATGATGAGCCATCGCTCCGGTGAGACGGAAGATACAACTATTGCTGATCTTGCGGTTGCAGCTCATTGTGGCCAGATAAAGACAGGCGCTCCAGCAAGAAGTGAACGAGTCGCAAAGTACAATCAACTCCTAAGAATCGAGGAAGAGCTGGGCTCGAAAGCTAAATATGCAGGGCGCAGCGCATTTCCTAGATTTAAGTAACTGCTTCTAGTAAGTAGGTGGCTATGAGAGCTCGAGTTTCAATGCGAGGAGTGTTTCGAAACTTTGCGGAGCGACGAGGAATTTCTACTCGTTTATTAGTTCTCTTTATAGTTCTATTTGCTGTCGCCGTCACACTCGCTCCTCCCACTCAACATTATTTTGCGCAACGGGCACAGATAAGCGCTCTGGAATCAAGCGTTGATTCAAATCGAAAGAAATTAGAGGAAGCGCGCGCTGAGTTAGAGCGGTGGCGCGATCCGGAATATATCCGCTCACAAGCACGAAACCGGCTGCACTTTGTCTTGCCCGGTGAACGTCAATACATAATTTTGGGAGTGGGCACCCAGGCTGGCGATGTAAGCGAGGGCGCTGCGCCGATAAATGAGGACTTTCCCCTAGGAATTCCCTGGTATTCAAGAATTATCTCCTCAATAACTTCAGTCGGCGTCGGTAGCGGAAACCCGTAACCAAATGAATGGCGAGCGGGCGAGTAATCAAGATTTAGCGGCGCTAGAAATCCAACTTGGTAGACCAGCGCGCGATGTTCATCAGATTTCATATCGATGCCCGTGTGGCAATCCCGCGGTTATCGAAACACCGCCGCGACTTAGCGACGGCACACCATTTCCCACGTTTTATTACGCTACTTGCCCAAACTTAACCGCGATGATTTCCACTTTGGAAAACTCGGATTTGATGGAAGATATGAATAAACGCCTTGCCACCGATGCGGAATTGGCTGGCGAATATCACGCGGCCCATGATGATTACATCGCAGCAAGAAGTGCACTTGGTATTGATGTCCCGGAAGTTGCCGGAATATCTGCTGGCGGGATGCCCGAGCGTGTGAAATGCCTACACTCCCTTATTGCTCATTCACTTTCGGCGGGCCTAGGAGTTAATCCATTAGGTGATGAAGCTTTAGAAAAAGTAGGCGAGTGGTGGCGAAACGGGAATTGCATTGAGCGGAGAGAAAGTTGAGCCGCGTTGCAGCAATTGATTGCGGTACCAACTCTATTAGATTACTAATCGCCGAAATCTCCGAGGGTAACTTCCGGGAGATCTACCGCACTATGGAAATAGTTCGATTGGGCGAAGGCGTAGATAAAAATAAAAGATTTGATCCCAAGGCAATTCAACGGACTTTATCTGCGGTAAAAGTATTTAGCGAGGAGATTACGCGCCGGGCGGTGGGAGCAATTCGTTTCTGTGCCACCAGCGCTACCCGGGATGCTGAAAATCGTGCTCTCTTTATTGATGGAGTAACGGAATTATTGGGAGTTACGCCGGAAGTTATTAGTGGCGAGGAAGAGGCCCAATTATCTTTTTTAGGAGCGGTGCGCGAACTTCACCCGTCAGATGCCCCATTTCTTGTAGTTGATATTGGCGGGGGATCAACTGAATTTGTTTTTGGTGGAAACGAGGTTGAAGCGGCAAAGAGTGTAAATATCGGATGCGTGCGCATGAGTGAGCGCCATTTCGATAGTGCGCCAGTTTCTGCAGCAGCTATTGAACGGGCTATTTTCGATATTGATCAAGCGATTAGAGCGGCCGCTGAGATTGTTCCGATCACAAAAGCGAGAACTCTCGTCGCCGTTGCCGGAACAGCGACTACCGTTGCGGCAGCAGCACTTGATTTGGAGAGTTATGACCGTTATGCCATTCACCAATCACATATTTCGGCTACAAAAGTTTCCACTATCTCGACCCGCTTTTTGAATATGAGTCGCACCGAACTCGCAGCACTTGGCTACATGCATCCGGGGCGAGTTGATGTAATCGCTGCTGGCGCCCTTGTTTTAGATCGAATCATGAAAGCTACAGGTTTGCCGGAGTTTGTTGCCTCTGAATCCGATATTCTCGATGGGATTGCGTGGTCAATTGCCAAATAGCATCTCTCTAATAGATAAAAAGATAATTAAGTGCACCGCTTGTCCACGTCTCGTAAGTTGGCGAGAAGAAGTGGCGGTAACAAAAAGGAAGTCGTACCAAGATGAGAAGTACTGGGGAAAACCTGTTGCCGGATTTGGACCAGAAAATGCAAAAGTTCTAATAATCGGACTTGCGCCCGGTGCTCATGGTGCAAATCGAACCGGAAGAATTTTTACCGGAGATAGTTCGGGCGATTGGTTGTATAGGGCGCTCTTTCGCGCCGGTCTTGCAAAACAAGAGTTAAGTAAGTCGCGCAGCGATGGTCAAGAACTCTTTGATACTCGAATTACCTGTGCGGTTCATTGCGCTCCTCCAGAAAACAAACCCAACACCAAGGAAATTGAGCAATGCAGTGAATGGCTAGATCTGGAGATTAAGGCGCTCTTTGCAACCACCCGTTCGTATCTCGCCCTAGGTGGGCTTGCTTGGAAGGCGACGCAAGGGGCGTTGCTTTCAATTGGTGAGGAATTGCCTAGAAAGCGCCCAAAGTTCAGCCACGGCGCCAGTTTCAAGTTTCGGGGTAGCGACGGGAATATTAGGTTGGTCATCGGCAGTTACCACCCGAGTCAACAGAACACTTTCACGGGAAAGCTGACGCGATCTCAGTTAGATTCTGTTGTACGTAAGGCAGGTAGATTTGCCCACGCTGGTAAGCCCCTGTAGCCCAATGGCAGAGGCAGACGACTTAAAATCGTCCAAGTGTGGGTTCGACCCCCACCGGGGGCACCACAACTAAATAGAAATAAAACTTAATAAACCAAACTAGGGAAATCCCAAAGTAAGGAAATCCCAAATTAAGGAGAGCAATGAATAGTTCGAATCCGATTCTCAACCGGGCATACGGTCAACGCGGTTATGCGGCTATGGAAACGCTCCCTCAAGACAATCTTGAGGCAACATATAACGCACCCGCTGCCTCTTCACTTCGCACTGGTCGGATGACTATGGATGATGTTGTCACTCGCACCGGAACACTTCTTGGCATTGTCGTGCTAGTTGGAGCGGCTGCTTGGTACTTGAATTTCCCACCTTCACTTTTATTTGTAGGTTTGATTGGCGGTCTAGTAACCGGACTTATTGGCGCATTTAGCCGGACAGTTCGTCCCGCTCTTTATCTCACCTACGCCGCTTTCCAAGGTCTATTCCTTGGAATCCTAAGTAAGACTTTTGAACTCTTCTATCCAGGCATTGTCCAGCAAGCAGTCGTTGCAACAGTTGCAGCATTTGTAGGAATGCTCTTTATGTATAAGAGTGGACGACTTCGTGCGACCCCTAAGTTCACCAAAGTTCTGATTGGTGCAGCCTTCGGGTACATCATCCTTGCGCTGGGAAGTCTTATAAGCGTGATGTTTGGTGGAACGAGTCTTTATCAACTAAGCCTCATCGGTCCGATGCTTGCCATCGCCGGTGTTGCTATCGCTAGCTTCTTCTTGATTCTTGACTTCGATCAGGCAGAACAAGGAGTTCGGATGGGACTTCCACAAGAAGAGTCATGGCGTGCTGGCTTCGGTCTAGTTATGACAATCGTCTGGTTGTATCTAGAAGTTCTTCGCTTGATTGCGATTTTGCGAGGTAACGACTAATCCTCTTGTAGGCGAGGATTCGAAGAATCCCCGAGGCGAGCTGAATTCGTCTCGGGGATTCTTATTGCAATCAAGAGGGCAAGTGAAAATACAAGAGCGCTGACTAATAGCGCACTTCGGTATGAGAAGAGATCAGCAATAATTCCTAGGATAAGTGGTCCAACCATCATCCCGGCATCACCAGCCATCTGCCAGAGCGCATAGACCTTGCCACTTTTTCCCTTAATTACATCGCCAACGATTGCACCGGCAGCGGTCGCAAACCCGGCGCCAAAACCAAGTACCAACATCGCAATCAAGTAAATAGTTACATTTGTGGAGATAGTTAAGAGAAATAGTGAG
>RGYL01000060.1 GCA_010032085.1 Actinomycetota bacterium | reverse complement strand
GTCGCGCATCGCCAATGGCAACAGCAGTAAAAATCCACCGAGATTGCGCCAGAAGATAAGTGTGAGGATAGGCATCGCGCTTAGGGCAATGACTGGACCAGATGTTCCGATTCCGATTATTACGAGGGTTAATAACCCAATTTCGCGACTTGATGGCAAGGTCGCATGATCTCGTTCGCGCACGGCTCAACCGTACTATCCGATAGCCTTAAGGCATGGAGGTGCCGGATGCTAAAAGAGCAAATCAGATTGATTTTTCTTGCCAAGCTCGCTGGTACTCCTGTCTTTGATCCAAACGGAGATCGAGTAGGAAAAATTCGCGACGCTGTTGCAAATCATCCAGCGCATAGCCAGAACCCAAGAATTCTCGGTTTTGTTGTGGAGATCCCGCAACGACGACGTATTTTCATTCCAGCAACAAGAGTCACCTCGATCAACGATAGTGGCGTATTTATGAATGGCTCTTTGAATATTAGAAGATACCAATCGCATCATGGCGAGGTCTCTTTGCTGGAAGAATTAGTCAGAAATTGAGTTTGAGTCTCGCCTTTCTACGCTTCCGGTAAAACCTGCGAGTGATGAAATATCTGGGATGACCGCACAAGAAGTTGCAGCTTCGCTCAGCGAATTAAACCTTTCAGAACAGGAAGAGATAGCAAAGCGACTTGATGACGATAAATTAGCTGAAGTCTTAGAGGAGATGAATGACGCAGATCGCGTTGCGCTAGTTAAGAGCCTTGCCGAAGAGCGAGTGGCTGATGTATTAGGTGAGATGGAACCTGATGATGTCGCCGACGTACTTAAAGATGTTGGCGGCGCGACAGCGGAAGAACTCCTAAATCTTATGGAGGCTACTGAAGCGGATGACATTAGGCGTCTGATGAAATATGAGGACTATTCCGCCGGTGGAATGATGACTACCGACCCAGTCATTTTGGATGTAAATGCAACAGTTGCTGATGCAATCGCTGCGGTGAGGCGAACTGAGTTAGCGCCGGCGCTCTCCTCGCAGGTATTTGTCTGTCGGGCCCCATTGGAAACGCCAACTGGCAGACTCGTTGGCGTCGTTCACCTGCAACGACTTCTTCGCGAACCGCCCACGCTGAACTTAGGAATTGTTGTTGATGCTACGCCAGTTTCACTTTCGCCTGAGAGCCCGTTAAACGAAGTGGTGAAACAACTTGCAAATTACAACTTAATTGCACTTCCGGTAGTGGATGAGAATGAACGTTTACTTGGCGCCGTGACTGTGGATGACGTTCTAGACCATTTGTTACCCGAGAACTGGCGAAACCGTGAAGGGGTGAATTAACCATGAAAGAAAAATCAAGACTCTCAACTCCGCGCGAATCTAAACGGAGCATTAAACCCAATTACGACCCAGAAACCTTAGGGCGCCTCTCGGAGAGGTTTGCGCGTTTTATAGGAACTGCGCGCTTCCTTGTATACATGACGGTCTTCGTTGTGACCTGGGTAATTTGGAACTTTATTGGACCAAGCCAATACCGTTTTGATGAATACCCATTTATCTTTCTAACACTTCTGCTTTCGCTCCAGGCTTCTTACGCGGCGCCGCTAATCCTTTTGGCTCAAAATAGACAAGCAGATCGTGATCGAGTTACATCACAAGAAGATCGAAATCGCGACGAGCGAAATCTTGCCGTAACGGAATATATGGTCCGTGAACTTGCCGCAATGCGAAAAGATTTAGTTGATGAGATCTTAAAGTTGAAAGTGGAGCTAGGTACTAAGTCCGAGCCGGACTCCAAGTAAGGATTTCTTACGCGGAGTTAATAGATCGATTATGGCCTCAAACTCCAGAGCTGCTGCTGAATCAGGTTTTGCAAGTACAACTGGGTTTCCAGAATCACCACCCTCGCGCAGCGCAATATCAAATGGAATCTTTCCGAGAAGTGGAACATCTGCACCAACTAAAGTAGATAGTCGTCGGGATGTTTCCTCTCCCCCGCCTTCGCCAAAGAGCGCCACTCTCTCGGTAGAACCGTCCGGCAAATATGCGGACATATTTTCAATAACTCCGATTATTTGCTGTTTTAATTGATGCGCAATACGACCAGCGCGCTCTGCAACTTCTGCAGCTGCAACTTGCGGAGTGGTAACAACCAAGATTTCTGATCCAGGAATTAGTTGGCCGAGTGAAATTGCGATATCACCGGTCCCTGGTGGTAGATCGAGAAGAAGAAAATCCAAATCGCCCCAATATGCATCGCTTAACAATTGCTCCAGGACTCGATGTAAGAGTGGACCGCGATAGGCGACCGGGTCGGCTCGATCAGGCTTAAACATTTCTATTGAGACAGTTTTAACTCCAAATGCCTCTAGCGGAATAAAAGTTTGATCTATCGCAGTTGGCCGTTTTCCTTCAATGCCGAGGGCCCGAGGAATTGAGTGGCCGTAGACATCGGCATCGAGCAGGCCGACTTTAAAGCCACGGTTGGCCAGAGCGACCGCAAGATTTACCGTGACGCTACTTTTTCCCACGCCACCTTTGCCGGATGAGATACCAATGACCCGCGTGAGTGAATCTGGTTGGGCAAAGGGAATGAATTTCTCGCGACCACCGCGCAGCAACTTCTTTACCCGATCCCGTTGTTCATCATTCATAACGCCGAAAATCACAGATACCGTCTTAACTTCGCTAATTTTTAGGGCGGCCTCGCTGACATCTTTGTTGAGACGATCACGCATAGGACATCCATTAATTGTCAGCAGAATTGAGATTTCGGCTCTTCCCGAGTCAAATGTGATTCGCTCAACCATGCCCAATTCAGTTATAGGGCGATGAAGTTCTGGATCAGAAACTTTAGCTAGTTCAGCGCTAATGGCTGTAATGATTGATTCACTCATAACAAATCTGGATCTATTTTCGCGACATCCTTGAGTTCTTTGGTGCGCTGACGAACTTCCTTGATTACTGGCTTAGTGTCATCTAGGGCGTCGCCAATAACTTTCTTGGCTAAATTCTTAGGCGTTAGATCTTTTACATCCAAATCCTCAAAGCCAGGACCAAGATTCTTCTTTAATTCTCTAGAGGCATCTGTGGTGAAATTTCGGACCTTATGGATGATTCGAGCAAAATCTTTTGCGGCGGTTGGTAACTTATCTGGACCAACAAGAAAAAGTCCTAGAACTATTAAACCTAGGAACTCTCCCATTCCGACGCCAAACATAAAGTAATCCTAAATCCCTATATCTTCGTTGCAACTAATACGCCATCGCCGACTGGGAGAAGCATGGGAAGCCAACGCTCCCGGGCCTCGCGAATCAACTTAATTGCATCTCTAAAAGCAATGGTCTCTTCATCGCGTTGGGTTGGATCAGCAACTTTGCCACCCATCAGCGCTCTATCAATGACAAGAACACCCCCGGGGCGCAGTGACCGATGAGCGCTCTCGATATTTTCGAAAATATCTCTACCCTTCTTGAGAATGAAAATGTCATAGAGACTGTCGGCGAGCTTGCCCACAATCTCAGTGCTATTTCCAGTTATCAAGCGGTAGCGCGAAGCCGGGAAAGAAGCCTCTTCAAAGGCCTGCTTTGCAAGCCGGGCATTCTCTACTTCATCATCAATAGAGGTAAAGAGTCCTTTATCAATCATGGCGGGGATTATCCAAAGTCCACTTACTCCCGACCCGGTTCCAACTTCTACTATTGAAGATGCGCCAATCAAATTAGTCAGGTATCTAAGTAGTGAGCCAACTGCTTGGGTGGTCTCGTAAGTTCCAATTTCGGCGCCGCGTTGACGGGCTCGTTGCATGATTTCCGTTTCGGGAATGAAGTTATTTGCAAACGCCTTCATATCTCCGCGATCAGAGAGCGGGGATTTCAAAGGCTGGCCAACCATTGCGTCAAAAGTCTTACGCCGAAACCAGTTCCGCCTTTGGGATTTTCACCTGCATCAGCTTCAGATCTCGCCGGACCTGCAATATCCATATGAACCCAGTTTCGTTTTCCCACAAACTTTTCCAGAAATAACGCGGCGGTCACCGAGCCTCCTTGGAATTTAAACTTGTCGGCAGTGTGATTGTAATCAGCCACATTACTCTCCAGCGCAATTGTGTAATCATCTACCAACGGCATATGCCAAATACGATCTCCGATGTATTCACCAATCTCATTTAAATTACGAGCGAGCTTGGAATTTCTCGTGTACATGGCTCCATATTGGCGACCTAAGCCAAGAGTGGCGGCTCCGGTTAGTGTTGCAATATCAATTAGATAGTCAGGATCAAGATTCTTATCGGCATATGCCAGGCCATCAGCAAGTACCAATCGGCCTTCCGCATCTGTATTGATTACTTCTACCGTAGTGCCCCCATAATGCTTAATCACGTCGGAGGGCCTTTGTGCCGTTGCTGATAAAGCATTTTCGGCCAGCATTAAAAGGCCGGTAACTCTGACTTTTAATTTCAATTCGGCAGCAGCTATAACAGTTTGTAGAACTACTGCGGCGCCTGACATGTCACTCTTCATCGGCGCCATCAAATCGTAGGGACGTTTTAATGAAACTCCACCCGTATCAAATGTGATTCCTTTACCTACTAATACAACATGAGGTTTACGACCAGCTCCAGTTGGTTGATAAGAAATCTCAACAAATCTAGGCGGATTCTTCTTACTTGAATTTCCAACAGCTCGTAAGCCGCCAAATTCAGCGAGTTCTCGTCCGGAACGGACTTTTATCTTTAATTTAACTCGCTTCGCTTCAGACTTGGCAGTCTTGGAGATCCATTCAGGTGATTTGATATTGGATGGGGTGTGAATCAAATCGCGCGCTCGCCAAGTTGCGCCAACTAAGACTTCACTCTTAGCGACAACATCAGCGAAGTCCGCGCCAATCAAGAAAGTTGGCGTCTCAATTTTCCGTTCTTTATCCGATGCGCCTTTTGTGCTCCAGGTGTAGGTAGAGAGGGCCAGCGCATTTAGATGAACCAAAGCTCCGCTTTTTTCATCAGCGCAAAGCGAGAGGAGTGTAGATGTGCTCGCCTTAACTTTGCGTCCGAGGATTGCTCCCACTTTCCGTAATTCATTTGGTTTACGCTCACCAACGCCGATCAGATAAATTCTTATGAGGGATGAATTCTTGGGAAGTAATGAAATCTCAATTAGTTCACCCAATTTAGATGAGAAGCCTGAGCCCGCTTTCTTTATCTCATCAGCGAAATTGATTTGAAATTCGTGCTCAAGAAATTTTATCCACTTATCCG
>RGYL01000059.1 GCA_010032085.1 Actinomycetota bacterium | reverse complement strand
CGTTCTGTTAAACGACTGCTTATGACTTTACGCCCTAACCGTATTGAAGTTTCCGATCGACTCACTTTACGTGGGATTGGAAATTGGGCTAGCAGACGAAAGATTTCAACTGTAGTTTTTAGCCACGAATCGCTCGCAGCATTGGTCGAACGTTTTCTAAAATTTCCGTTTCTCCAAAAAATTGTTGATTGGCACAATCGACGTTTGGCGAAAAGTTTCGATTGGGTAATCACTTCAACAGAGTATGCGGCAAAAGAGTTCAAGAAAATCGAGACTACGAATCTGCGCAAGATTCCTTTAGGGGTGGATTTAGAAGCTTTCCAACCGTTGCGTAGAGACGAAAAATTAAGAGATGAATTATTAGCCGGAGACGAGTTGCTTATAGTTCACTGTGGGAGACTTTCAATTGAAAAGAATCCCGAAGTTTCTCTAAAGACATTAATAGAGTTACGAGAGCGTGGGGTCAAAGCGCGACTCGTTTACATCGGAATGGGCCCGTTATTTGAAAAGTTAAAGAAGAGCGCAGCGGGACTTCCGGTCAGTTTCCTCGGATACATAGTTGGACCGACGAAAGTGGCTACAATCCTCGCCTCTGCCGATGTGGTCATCGCGCCCGGACCTCATGAAACTTTCTGTCTCGCTGCCTTAGAAGCGCTAGCTTGTGGAACTCCGGTAATTGCCTCATCCAAAAGTGCTGTTGGTGAACTACTCTCAAACGATGCCGGTCTTGCTACCGGAAGGGTTTGCGGAGATGAGATAAGCGAATGGGCAGATGCGGTGAGTGCGCTAGCCCACCAAGAGGGGTTACGAAGTCGTTGCCGCTCGCAAGCTGAACGTTTCTCTTGGAATACCACTGTTAAAGAATTACTGAGCACCGCACATATGGAGAATGCGGCATGACTCGGCCGATCACTTTTGCAATCTTGGGAGATTCAGCCGCGACCGGAGTCGGGGATTACGATCAATTCGGGCGGCCCCGCGGATGGTGCTATCACTTAGCCAGTGCGTTCTCGCAACCTGTAAATCTAATCCAAGTTGCTAGATCGGGAGCGCAATCCAGTGAGGTAAGAGAGATACAACTACCCCGCGCTATTGCCCATCGCCCCGATATTGCTGCTTTAGTTGTAGGTGGAAATGACTTACTACGCAATGGATTTGACCCACAACGTCTCTACGAAAATCTTCGCAGCACCATCACGGAATTTAAATCCTACGGCACCGAAGTCTTGATGCTCCAACTTCACGACCCCACAGAGATTGTGCCGCTACCAAGATTACTTGCGCGGGTCTTGCGGCGTCGCGTGAATGCAGTCAATGAAGTTTACGAAAAGTTGGTTAATGAATATGGATTAGTATTTTTGAGAACTAGAAACTTGCCAGATATCTATCAATCGCATCTATGGCACTATGATCGAATGCATCCAAGTGCTCATGGACATTTCACTCTAGCGAAGAATTTCCGTGATCTTTTGGCATCCCGCGGTTGGGGCCTTGGTGATCTCGAAGTACCCGACATCGCCCACACATCTCGTCGCGAGCGGACGATTTGGATGTTGCGAAACGGAACGCCTTGGTTCATAAAGAGAAGTTTCGACTTACTGCCTGCGGCTTTACTCTTGATGATTTTCGAGGCCATTAGATTAATTTTTTGGGCTGTTTTAAAAAAAGGGACTAGATAATCTTTATATAGGGCAAGATTCTCGGGTGAGGCCAGCCGACCCCCATAAATTAGGTGCTCAAGTCACCCAAGAGGGAACCAACTTCGCGCTCTGGGCGCCCGCCGCCGATGCTGTGGAAGTTTGTTTATTTGAAGGCCGAGATCGCATCGAGACTCGCTTTGCCCTAACGCATCGCGATGGGCCGATCTGGCACGGTTACTTGGCAGGAGTAAGAGCTGGTCAACGTTACGGCTACAGAGTTTATGGACCATGGCGACCCGAACAGGGATGGAGATTTAATCCCAACAAAGTTCTTATCGATCCATACACCCACTTGCTCTCCGGAGACCTTGAATTAACTGCCGAAATATTTGGTCATAAAGCTAATGATGAACTTGGAAATGGATTTCTAGAAATTCAAGACACTCGAGACTCGGCGCCCTTTGTTCCGCTCTCGACAGTTACAGAAGATTCAATCCGACCAATTAGCCGTCCCAAAGTTCCATGGAATGAGACTTTGATTTATGAAGCCCATGTCCGCGGCCTCACTTTTAGAAATCTAGATATCCCAGAAAGTGAGCGGGGAACTTATAAGGCCCTCGCCCATCCAACAGTTATCTCCCATTTACAAAAATTAGGAGTAACGTCTCTTGAGTTATTGCCAATTCATCACTTCTTGACTGAAACAAGTCTTCGTTCAAGAGGTCGAGTAAACCATTGGGGCTACAACCCAATAGCCTTCTCTGCTCCGCACCTTCCTTATGCCGCTACAGCTAATCCGATAAGCGAGCTACAAATCGCTGTTGATGCGCTACACAGCGCTGGTATTGAAGTAATCCTTGATGTTGTTTATAACCATACTGCCGAAGAAGGAAAATCAGGCCCCACGCTTTCCTTTAGGGGAATCGATAACAAAACTTTCTATCGAATGCTAATTGATGATCACTATGAAGATGTCACCGGCTGTGGCAATACGATTGATGCAAGTAGGCCTTTTGTCTCTCGGATGATTATTGATTCTCTACTGTGGTGGAGTGAGGTTATTGGTGTCGATGGTTTTAGATTTGATCTTGCTTCTGCGATATCCCGAAGTGGCGCTTCCATAAATACATATGGCGCCCTAATTTCTGCAATTTCAGCCAATCCGACCCTGCGGGAACGAAAGCTGATAGCCGAGCCTTGGGATATCGCCGGCTACGCTCTGGGCGACTTTCCGCATCCTTGGCGCGAATGGAATGACGCCTATCGTGATGCGGTCCGCCAGTTCTGGTTAGCCGATTCAGCTCGCGGCCACAGTAATGGCGTTTCAGATCTCGCTTCCCGAATAGCCGGATCGAATGACATCTTCTACTACCGTGGACCAACAAGTTCCATAAATTTCATAACTTCTCATGATGGCTTCACTTTAAACGATTTAACTTCATTTAATGAGAAGCATAATGAAGCAAATCGAGAGGGAAATAATGATGGTGCAAATCAAAATCGCTCTTGGAATGTTGGAGTTGAAGGTGTAACCGCCGATGAAAAAATAAATCAAATTAGAGAGTCGCTCAAGAAGTCCTTGCTGGCGAATTTGATGATTTCATCTGGAGTTCCCATGATAAATATGGGCGATGAAGTTTCAAGAACCCAAAGTGGCTCTAATAATGCATATTCATTAGACCCAAACCAAAGTTGGAATGCGCAAGATAATTTCTCAGGCGGTTGGGCACTTGATTGGGAGAGGATTTTTCGCGGCGATGACTTAATTGAAACCATTGCAGCCCTATCGACTATTCGCTCCAAGTACATGTCTCAAGTTATTGATGACTTCTTCACTGGCGCTTTAGATCGAGGGACAAAGCGGAAAGACTTGGCCTGGTTTAACCAAGATGGTTTAGAGATGACTTCTCATACTTGGCAGGATAACTCCCTTCGCCACTTAGCTTTTCTCATTGATGCTTCTCATAAACAAGGACTTTACGTAATTCTTAATAGCGCAGACATTTCTCAAGAGTTCACTCTGCCGAATGGGAATTGGGGAGATAGTTTTCGAACCGTCTTTGATTCTGCGATCAAACTCGAATCATTAGAACCATTGTTAAGAAAGCCCAGCGACAAGACTTCCGTTGCGCCCTTTAGCGTTCAGATTTGGTTGGTAAACCGCTCAAATCCAAGCGCTTAAGAGTTAACTTTAAATACAACCGTTACGGTAGAAGTAATTGTCTTATCAATCGTCGAAGTGTCATAGAAGCCCCCGGCCGAGGTATCTACCGAATCAGGTGATGTGACCTGGAAGGGCCCGGAACGTACGCTCATGACATTTCCAACGGAGCCTCCGGTTGCCGCAACAATTGCTTCGGCGCGCACTTGGGCATCTTTTACAGCCTGTTCAAGTAATTGCGGACGAAGATCACTTAGTTGGGAAACATAGTATTGCGGACCGTAATTAGAAACATTTACACCTTGAGCGAGAAGCGTTCCAAGATTTGTACTTAACTTCTTCACCGTCTCTACATCTTCAGTTCTTACTGTAACGGTTCGCGATGCCCGATAACTGGAAATTCTTCCGGTACTCGCACCGTTGACCCACTCCTCTTGTCCGTAGGCCGAGAGCGACCCAAACTCAATCGCATCACTTGAGATTCCGCCCTCATTTAAATACTTAACAATTTCCTCAACTGATGAAGTTACTCGAGTGACAGCAACGCTCTGGGTCGGGGAGACAAATTCGGCATTTAAATTCCAGACAACTTTATCCGCCTTAGCCTCAACGCGGGCAGAGCCGGTAACAGTAATCCCCTCACTTGTTCGCGCCGCAAAACCACTTCCAACTTGATTAAGTCCTAAGCCCAATGCAAGGGCAACAATTGCAGCAGCAATAACAAGTACTATTGATTTTTCGCGGGTTTCACCATTGCTCATACTGAGAGCCTAGCACTGTACTCCTCTTGTCCCATTGCAACATGTCGGAATGGATTTAGCGCTTCATCCCATCTCTTACCCAATAAATTCTCAATAGCATCAAACACTGTGACGGTTCGAAGATTTTCATCTAATATTTTTTTAATCTGATTTTCGTGAATCATTAAATCTCCGTGTGCACCAACTGTCCCCCGAAATAGTCCAAGTTCTGGGGTGAACATGTAAAGCGAACCATCGCTGCCACTATTTGGTGACTCAAATAATTCAAAGGTTAAGTAATGCCACCCCTTCAAATTGCTCACTAAATTTGAGGCGCATCCCTGAACTCCACTCCAAGATAGTTCACTCCGAAATGAACCACTTGCGAGCGGTTGCGGATCCCATTTAATAGATAGCGGAGTTTTCAGAATTTCAGCCAGGCCCCATTCGATGTTCTTGAGCACGACTCGGGGTGCGGCGTGTATATATAGGTATCCGTGTGTGGGTCCGAATCCAACGCTCGGTAAAGACTTCATGGCAGCTCCTTGGTCGAGCCGCATCTACTTGCAGATGCGACCTTCCCCAGCCCACCCGCAGAGGGCAATCCTCACCCTAAGTTCGCATTTTTGTCTAGTGCATTATTGAGCACTCAAATATCAAGGTAGGCTCATCCCTAGTCCAACGCTTTTCGAAAACCGCTTGCTTGTGCTTGTTTGGTCAGGAAGACGGGAAGACTGAC
>RGYL01000058.1 GCA_010032085.1 Actinomycetota bacterium | reverse complement strand
CCGCAATAACCAAATCCTGCAACGACAAAAACCTTTCCAGCAATTAGTTGGTTAGTGGCGCGGAAGATGGCGTCCATAGTGGATTGGCCAGTTCCATAACGGTTATCAAACATATGTTTGGTATCCGTATCATTGATGGCAATCATCGGAAACTTCAAAGCTCCGTCCTTAGCCATCTGCGTGAGACGTATGACTCCGGTAGTAGTCTCTTCACAGCCACCACTCACATTATTTAGTAATTCGGTACGCGTTGTGTGAATTGTGTTTACAAGGTCGCAGCCATCGTCAAATACTTGATGAGGTGCGATATCTAGACAGGCATTTATATGCCGGTAGTAACCGTCCCGGTCAATACCTTTGCGAGCAAATGTGCTCACGCCAAAGTCATGTACTAACGATGCGGCAACATCATCTTGCGTTGAAAGTGGATTAGACGCGCATAGCGATAATTCTGCGCCGCCCGCAGCTAGTGCACGCATCAAGTTCGCAGTTTCGGTTGTTACATGCATACAAGCTGAAAAACGCACTCCCTTAAAGGGTTTCTCTTTTGCAAAGCGCTCCCTAATTTGGGCAAGTACGGGCATATTCCGATCAGCCCACTCAATTCGCTTCTTGCCTTCGCTAGCTAAAGATGCATCAGTTATGTCATGAGCAGGCAGTGCCACTTTATTTCTCCTTGTTAATTGCTGACTTTTGGGCTTTACCGGTTGGCGAGTTTACTCGTTAGTGCATCATCGCGAGCACTGAACTCTTGATTTTCTCCATCTGGGCGCTGGTATCGGCCTCCACATTTAAGCGTAATAGCGGTTCGGTGTTCGATGGCCTTACGTTAAACCACCAAGTCTTGGCCGTGACTGTGAGGCCATCCAACTCATCGAAAGATAGAACTTCATCGCTCTCTTTGAAATGGGTTCGAATCTTCTCTATTGCCGCGGACTGATCTTGCACTTTTGTATTTATCTCACCTGATAGGAAATATCGATTATAGGATTTTAGTAATTCTGAAAGTTTGAGTTGTGAATCCATAAGCGCAGCTACTGCGTGCAGTGCAGCTAGCATTCCCGAGTCGGCTCGCCAGAAGTCCTTGAAATAGAAGTGGCCAGAATGTTCACCGCCAAAAACCGCAGATTTCTCAGACATTAATTGCTTGATATAAGAATGTCCGACTCGACTTCTTACTGCTACGCCACCGTTCTCATTTACCACTTCTGGAACGGCGCGAGAGCAAATTAAATTATGAATAATTGTTGCACCTGGGTTCTTCTTTAACTCTCGCTCGGCGATTAGCGCAGTTAATGCGGAGGGCGAGACCAAGTCACCCTTTTCATCTACCAAGAAACATCTATCCGCGTCCCCGTCGAATGCCAGGCCTATATCAGCACCACTCTCGACAACCAATTTTTGGAGTTCAACAACATTCTTTGGATCTATTGGATTTGCCTCATGATTCGGGAAATTGCCATCAAGTTCAAAATAAAGAGTCGATACTTCGGCATTTATATTGGCCATTACCGCAGGGGCGGTGTGACCACCCATTCCATTTCCAGCATCAATCGCAATTCGCATCTTGCGACCTTGATATTGTCCATTAAAAGTATCGTGCGGAAAGAGCGAGAGAAGGAATTCGACGTAGTCACTTAACAGGTCTTCTTGGTGAACCTTTCCAACGGTGCGAAGTGGAAGGGCTGCACCTTTAAGTATCTCCGCCTTAATCCAGGCTAGCCCGGACTCTTGTCCGACTGGACGAGCGCCACTTAAGCAGAGTTTTATGCCGTTGTACTCAGCGGGATTATGACTCGCGGTAAACATCGCCCCGGGAAGATTTCGAGATCCTGAGGCAAAATAAAGTTGATCAGTAGAGGCAAGTCCAATTCGCACAACATCAAAGCTCTGTGAATTAATTCCATCGGCAAAGGCGGTCGCTAACTCCGCAGATGAGGGGCGCATATCTTCGCCAATAATCACAGTTGCTGGTTCTCTTGAAAGCTCAAGAAATCTTGCGAAAGCAACTCCTGCGGCGAAAGCAAACTCTTCGGTCAACTCACCATCAACTAGACCTCTTATGTCATAGGCCTTGATGATTCTCTGGACTACTGCGCTATCCACAATTTTTTCTACTCTTGTTTTTCTACTCTTGATTAGGAAGAACTCGAAGATGTCCTCGTCTGCCGACTTCAGGTTGTTGCTTTCGTGGCGTTAATTCTTGAGTTGCGACTTCTCTAACTGCATCAGCAATCGCCATCAAGTCCTCAGCTCGCGGTTCTTCTCGTACCAATCCATCTTCATGGCGAATTACAGTCCAGCCCCGAGGAACGGTGAGCCTTTCACTATGCGCATCACAGAAGTCGAAAGAGTGCGGCTCGGAATAAGTTGAAAGTGGTCCAAGCACTGCTGTGGAGTCAGAGTAGATGTAGATAAGCGTCTTAGCCGCGGTTGCATTACAACCGCTCTTGGAGCAACGTCTTCCAGAACCACTCGGTCTGCGCACCGGCACAGAATTTGATGGACCGGAAATCGGAGTTGAAGACATAGCGCGAGATTAGTGGGCAAGTTCGTGAATTGTGGGATTAAGAGCGGGGTTGTATGACCCCGATATCTGCCCGCGGGCGAGCGGCGCTCTCTAAAGTTGCAGAGCTAGCAATCGGAAGATGCGCTACGCCATCGTTAGTGATCCAAGACATTCCGGCGCTGACTTCGCCTCGACTTGAGATCGAAATCAACCGAGAGTTAGCGGGAACTCGCCAATTTAGGATTTCTTGGCCTTGCAGCGAAGAGCGCCTAGTTTTTCCAGTTCGATCGCGCCATTGGATAGATAGTCGGATGTCATCCCCTATGAAGGATATTTGCGGCTCAAGACCATAGATATTAAAGCTCACATTCTCAAAGGTAGGTGTGGCTGAGTTCCACATGAAGTCTGAAGTCGAGCCGCGTGTAACCTCAGTTAATACACTAGCTACGATCTCTGAATTAGCAACAACTTTAAGTCCAAAAGAACCTCTTCCCAGATCGAGATCATCTAGTGGTACGTCTACAACTTCACCAGCATTCAACGAGATTGAGCCAAGGCTCACCGGGACATACACGCCTTCACTAGAAATAACTTCTACCGATAGATTTGCATCAACTTTTTCAGTGCTCATCACGCGTAACGTATGGGTTAGCTTGCTGGTGGACCCAAAAGTACTCGGTAAGCCAGCGATAATAAGTTCTTTCTTGGGCTCAGTTATTGGCGAGATGTAATCACCGCCAATATTGTTCAGTCCCCTAACTCGCTCATCTGTCATAAAAGAAGTAAGACGACCGTTTAAAACATTTACTTTAACTACAAGTCGATCAGCCCCAGGTTGTAGAGAATCAATCCGAATCTCTCGCTCAGATAGCGCCTTAACGGTCACATTGATGACTTCGCTTGGTCCGCTCTCTGAGAAAGTAGTCAATGCGGCAACGGCATCACTCAATCCACTATTAATAAGAACTATCTTTCCCTGACTCGTTACATTCGCAGTACCACCAACAAACCACGAATTGGTTGCACCTGATGCACAAGTAATAGCGCTCGTCCATTTGCCTGGTTTAGTTTGAATGGTCCAAGAATTTATAGGGTTTCCAGCAACGATAATCGCACCTCTTGAGAGAGATACATTCCCGCTCGCAGGCTTTGCGAAATCGGCATTACGCCGAGTCAACTCCCGAACACCTATCTGTTTCGAGGGAATCAAAGCGGTGCCATTCGCCCCATTAACCGGCCCCGGGCATGTAGTTATCGAATAACTCTCACTTAGCTCTTCTTTGGTTATTGCTTGAGGTAGTAAATAGGCAATATGCGCTGCAATTATGAAGAATAAAAGGGCAAAGGCGGCGCGAGTCTCTTTCATGAAAGCTCCTCTGGCGTCATCTCTTTGCGGCGTCGACGCGCAGGTAGCGCCAAGATAATTAGCGTTCCCAAAGTGATGATTTGGAGTGAAACCCAGCCACGACGCTCAGTTCCATCGTGATAGATGATGAAATCCCCTGATTCAGGAATCACATATCTAGGAACACCGCTTTCAGTCTCTTCCGCCTCAATCTCTCGACCATTTAGAAGCAAGCGCCAACGTCCCTCAAATTTCTCAGTGATGATTACAGTTCCAGCAGAAGGTAAGAATCCGGTAGCACCGACTGGGCCACTTGGAAGTGCAATATATTCGCCGCTTTGCGAAAGAAAAGAGATATGGGCAAGTGCGCCCGCAACTTTCCATGTAATTCCCTCTGAGGTTTTAGAGGCGCGCGAGAATCCACCAACTCCGTCAATAGTGCGGACTAAATCTTTGTTAAATGGTCTCGCCAAGAAAACATACTTAATTCCAAACTCGGCCATGATTTGGCTTGAATCAATGCCAGCCCCGGTCACCAAATTCACAATCGCTCGGTTTACAACTGGGGAGAGTCCGGTGGTGACATCTGCTTCACCCAGATGAAGATCTCGATCGCGCGCAACAAAGAAAGTAGTTTCGCTTGCCGAACTTCTGATTACCAGAGTCTTGAAGCGTTCATTCGTTTGAGCTTCGGCGCTTAAGAAAGCGGGAAGCGCCGAGGATTGCTTGCTCTGTATTGGTGCGCTACTCGCGCTTCCAATCCACCAGAAAATCGAACCTAAGAAAGAAATCAGGGTTAGAAGAGAGATACTACTTAAGAGGAAGTGGCGATAGTCGATTGCACTTTCAACAATCTTGGGGAGGTATTGATCAACCATAACTACTCCTGCCAAAACGGCAGCGAGAGTCGGAATCACTAAGAGGCTACCCACCCAGAGCGACTCCGGAACGAATTGGCCATGCCCGGCGACTTGGCGGGAGCCCAATATTGTTGCCAAGCCAATAAAAAAGAGCGCGACTTCACCTAAACGAGCTGTCTTACTTACAAATATGGCAATTATTGCGATGAAAAGTATTGAGGGAATCAACCAGAATGGTGGAGCCCCGGCACCACCGGGATTCGTAAGCAAGATTGAAAGTACTTCTCCTCCGGGAATATTTAACCCAGGATCGATAAGTATTCGCGATGGATGAAGCAACAACTCGAGCGACCAAGGGGCACAAACAATCGCAGGAGCTACAACAATTGCGATTCTCCGGACATTGCGAGTATCAAATTTATCTTTACTCAATTGAGAAGAATCTTTATTAAATGCCACTACATCAAGAATTACCAAGAGAAACTGCCAGATCACAATCGCCAGAAAAGTTATAGGCGAAAACGCAAAAACTAAAGTAAGCAAAATTGCGAGCCACCAAATCTTGCGCCAAGAAAGTGATTCCAAACTTTCAATTCCAAGTAGGGCGCGCAATAACCATGGCCCAATGACGTAGAGAACTACCGTTCCCAAACGTCCAGAATTCAGTGCAGCAAGAGCAAGTGGCGCAAAGGTATAAATCAGCGCTGCTCCGATAGCGAGATATTGGAGTTCGGTGAACTTTCGCGCTAACCGAAACGCACCGATAAAGGCAAGAGGTGCGGCAAATACAAAGAGAATGGAGATAAATAATTTTGCATTAAATCCGGTTAGAAATG
>RGYL01000057.1 GCA_010032085.1 Actinomycetota bacterium | reverse complement strand
CACTTGCCTGGGCAGTAAAGAGCAGAGCGAAAGTAGTGCTGGTTTCACCATGTTGCCATCATCAATTGAATAAGGAAATAAAGGCAAAGGAAGAAGCTGCGGAGATAATTTTTCGACATGGCATCATGAAAGAAAGATTTGCCGATCTATTAACGGATTCATTGCGGGCTGAAATTATGAAACTGCATGGCTATAGAAGTGAGATTTTTGAATTTGTCTCTCTAGATCACACCCCTAGGAACCTTATGATCAGAGCAGTTTTTAATGGAATAGCGGGGGAGCGAAGTAAATACGAAAGCATTTGTGCGAAGTGGCAGATAAATCCGTATCTCGCCCAGCTGCTGGATTAAGTTAGGCTTTACCTCTATGTCAAGCACAGTTCTCTCCTCACTCCCAATCGGTCAGCGAGTTGGAATTGCATTCTCCGGCGGCCTCGACACTTCTGTGGCAGTTGCCTGGATGCGTGAAAAAGGCGCAATCCCATGTGCTTACACCGCAGATCTTGGCCAATATGACGAGAGCGATATTGCAAGCGTTCCGGACCGCGCGAAACAATATGGTGCTGAAATTGCCCGTCTCGTTGATTGCAAAGAAACCCTTGTTGAAGAAGGCCTCGCAGCTCTTGCTTGCGGAGCTTTTCATATTCGCACGGCGGGGAGAATTTATTTCAACACCACTCCGCTTGGAAGAGCTGTTACCGGGACCTTGCTAGTCCGCGCAATGTTGGCTGACAAAGTTTCAATTTGGGGAGATGGTTCGACTTACAAAGGTAACGATATAGAACGTTTTTATCGTTATGGATTGCTTGCAAATCCAACTTTGAAGATTTACAAGCCTTGGTTAGATAGTGCATTTGTCGCCGAACTTGGTGGCCGTAAAGAGATGTCTGAGTGGCTAAGTTCCCACAAACTTCCTTACCGAGATAGCAAAGAGAAGGCTTACTCAACCGACGCAAATATTCTCGGTGCAACACATGAAGCTAAAGAACTTGAAAACTTGAATAGCTCAATTGAGCTAGTAGAACCAATTATGGGAGTTCGATTCTGGGATGAGAAAGTCGCTATCAAGAGTGAAGATGTAAGAATTCAATTTGCATCTGGGCGTCCAGTATCTATAAACGGCCAAGACTTTAAAGATTCAGTCTCACTTATGCGCTCGGCAAATGAGATTGCCGGAAGGCATGGCCTAGGTATGTCAGACCAGATTGAGAATCGCATAATTGAGGCGAAAAGCCGCGGAATTTACGAGGCCCCCGGAATGGCGCTGCTATTCATCGCCTACGAACGACTATTAACCGCAATTCATAATGAAGACACAATCGCGAATTACTCCTCAGAAGGTAGAAAGTTAGGCAGGTTGCTTTATGAGGGTCGTTGGTTTGACCCACAATCATTGATGTTGCGGGAGTCTTTGACTCGCTGGGTCGCATCTACCATTTCGGGAACTGTCACTATTCGACTGCGGCGCGGAGATGATTACTCAATCATTGATACCCAAGGCGATAACTTCTCCTATCACCCAGAAAAACTTTCAATGGAGCGAACCGAAGGTGCCGCCTTCGGCCCAGAAGATCGCATCGGCCAATTAACTATGAGAAACCTTGATATCGCAGATACTCGAGCAAAATTAGAGAGTTATCGTAAGCAAGGCCAAATCGGAAAAGGAAAGTTCGAACTAGCCGATCCAACAGAGGGGTAGAAATGGCAACAAAAATATCTGCGATTCTTGATGACTTCATGGAAGAGGGAATCAAATTAACCCCAATCGGAGCAACTCTTTTAGGTGTACCGGGGTCGGATGACAAACTCGATGATTTCTCTATGGCAGGGCAAAACGCAAGAGAAGAGTTAACACGTAAAACTCTCGCTGGAATCAAGGGAGCTAACCCCGAAAACGAATTTGATCGAGTAGCAGGAGCCGTAGCAATTGAGCGACTCTCATCAGAATTGAAATTGAGTGAGAGTTATGAATCAAGTGCACTTTTTAATTTGATTTCTTCACCTGCTAAGTCAATCCGCCAAGTCTTTGAGATGATGAAGAAAGATGCTCCGGATTCACAAGCAAATGTTGCTAAACGTTTAAATGCAGTTAGCGATGCGCTTAAAGGCTGGTGCTCAACCCTTGAATTCGTCGCCGGTAAGGGACGAGTCAACTCAACTCGCCAAGTAAATGCCACCATCGGCCAACTTGAAACATTTTCCAAAGGCGCATTCCAAAGCGTCGCAAAGAAATTTGATCCATCAGGTGAGAACAGCTCACTCATGGATGCCGCAAAACAGGCCGAATCCGCCTGTCTAGAGACAGCTCATTGGTTACGTGACTCCTATCTTGCAAAGGCAGATCCAAAGGATGGAGTTGGTGAAGAGCGGTACAAGATTTGGGCACGCCATTTCACCGGCGCTGACTTAAATTTAAGGGATACATATGAGTGGGGAATCGCGCAGCTTGAAGAGATAAATGCGCGAATGAAGCGCGCCGCCGATCGTCTATATCCAGATGCCTCATCGCTTCGCGAAGTAGCCGACCGTCTTGAGAAAGATCCTCGTTACACCGTTGAAGGTGAAGCAGAATTGCTCCGTAAATTATCGGAATTCATTGCAAAGGCGGTAGAACGCCTTGATGGTAAAGAGTTTGATATAGATCCACGAATCAAGAATTGCGAAGCACGTCTTGCTCCAGAAGGGAGCGCATCTGCCGCCTATTACATGGGCCCAAGTGAGGACCTTTCTCGTCCAGGAACAACTTGGTATCCAACTATGGGACGTAAAACTTTTGGTTGGTGGCATATCGTTTCAACTTGGTACCACGAAGCAGTTCCTGGCCATCACCTCCAAGTTGCCACAACAAAGATAAATACCGAACGGTTAACACGTTTCCAACGCAATCGCGTCTGGGTCTCAGGCTATGGAGAAGGTTGGGCGCTCTACGCAGAACGTTTAATGGATGAACTTGGAGCATTTGAAGATCCTGGTTTTGAAATGGGATATCTATCCGCTCAGGGCCTACGTGCTGCACGCGTTGTTGTAGATATTGGAATGCATTGTGGTTATAAAGATTTCAACGGAGAAGTATGGAATGCGGAATCCGCATTTAAGATTCTTCATGAGCGAGCACTTCTAGATGAAATTTCAGCCAGAAGTGAAGTTGATCGATATCTCGGTTGGCCAGGCCAAGCAATCTCTTACAAAGTGGGAGAGCGCTTCATGATGGAATCGCGTGAAGATGCGAAGCGCCGACTTGGGTCAAAATTTGAGTTAAAGAAATTCCACTCCTATGTTTTAAACCTGGGGCCCATGGGACTTGATCCATTTAAGGCTGAAATGGCCGCTTGGAACGGGCAATAAAGCCCTATCAATAGCGCTGGGCTAGAATCGCGCTGTTGTTTCCGGGGTCGGTGTAATTCCGAACCGGCAGTCATAGTCTGCGACCCGCTAGCACCCAGCTATCGGTGGACTTGGTGAAATTCCAAGACCGACGGTTAAAGTCCGGATGAGAGGAAACAAATACGCGCATCCTTGCGCGTACTCTTTTGCGCACCCCGGAATCTATTTAGGGGGTGGCGATCCTGATCGATGATTCTGTAGCGATGAGACGCGCCCTGCAATTATCAGAATTGGGCCTTGGCTTAACATCACCAAATCCAATAGTTGGCGCAGTCATAATTGACGCAACCGGTAAAAATGTCGGCGAAGGATTCCATCAAAGAGTAAATGATTTACGCCATGCTGAAGTAGTTGCACTAGATAAAGCCGGCGCAAAGGCTAAAGGCGCAACTCTTGTTCTCACTCTTGAGCCTTGTAATCATGAGGGAAAAACTCCACCTTGCACTGAGGCAATAATCGCAGCTGGCATTAAGCGAGTTGTTTTTGCAGTCTCTGATCCAAATCCCATTGCTAAAGGTGGTGCGGAAAAACTTAGAGCAGCCGGAATTGAAGTGATTAGCGGTGTGCTGGAAGAAGAAGTGCGCTTCTCAAATCGAGCCTGGTTAAAGAAGATCTCTAAAAATAGACCGTACATAACCCTTAAATTGGCAACTAGTCTGGATGGGAAGATTGCTGCTGCAAATGGTTCTTCAAAATGGATAACGAATGAAATTTCTCGGAGCGATGTGGCCCGACTTCGAAGTGAATGCGATGCAATTGTTACTGGAATCGGAACTGTGATCGCCGATGACCCAGCCTTGACTGTAAGAGGAGTTGAAAGAGCTGGAGCGAAATTTGCCCCCACGCGAATCGTCATGGGAAAACGTCCAGTTCCAAGCGGGGCGAAAATACTTGATGAATCTGCGCCCACAATTCATTTAGAAACCAATGACTTAACAGACTTAATGGAGTTAGCTCGCGCGCAAGGCTGGAATCGAATCTTGATTGAAGCTGGCCCAAAGCTTGTGGGAGCGTTTCTCAATGCGCGGTTATTTGATGAGTTGTTTCTCTATCAAGCGCCCACTTTCCTTGGGGGAAGTAATGACTTCACCGGCGAGCTTGAAATCAGAGATATCTCAGAGCGAATGGATCTAGAGCTACGCGATTTTCTTGCTCTAGGTGATGAGAAGCGCGACCTAAGGTTGCATTTATTGGCGGTGAAGGATTGATGTTTACCGGGTTAGTTGCCGATAAAGGCGAAGTTATCTCGATCTCGAAGGGGGCCGAATCGGCCGTGATTGATATTCAAACCAACTTACGCAATGAGTTGCGCGTAGGGGATTCAATTAGCGTCAATGGAGTCTGCCTCACTGCAGTAGAAATTGGTAATAACTCCTTTAAAGCTGATGTCATGGTGCAAACCCTTAATGTGACTAGTCTCGGCTCTCTCGAAGTAGGAGATAACGTAAACCTGGAGTTGGCTACTAGAGCCGACTCACGTCTCGGTGGCCATATCGTGCAAGGACATGTTGATGGCGTTGCGGAAGTTAAAGAGAATTCACCCGGTGAGAAATGGAATCGTTTTGTAGTCGAAGTCCCAAAGTCGCTCACCAAATACATAGTAAATCAAGGTTCAATTTGTATTGATGGTGTTTCACTAACCGTAGGTGAGATAGACGAGAACATCGTCACACTCTGGCTAATTCCGGAGACTCTGGCAAAGACAAATCTCTCCCGAAAAACAGCGGGGGACAAAGTCAATATCGAAGTTGATGTCATAGCGAAGTATGTTGAACGATTGTTGCAGCGAGGTGAGAACTATGGAAATTGACTTGCAGCGGGCGCTAAAGAACTTCAAAGAGGGTGGCTTTGTAATTGTTACTGATGACTCCGACCGGGAGAATGAAGGAGACCTATTCTTGTTGGCTAGTTCTGCAACAACAGAAAAGATTGGATTCATGATTCGTTACACCTCAGGTGTTATCTGTGTGGCGATGACTGAGGAGCGCTCTCGCCAACTTCATCTACCGCTAATGGTCAAGCAAAATCAGGATACGAAGCGAACCGCCTTTACAGTCACCGTTGATGTTAAGCATGGAATTACTACTGGAATTAGCGCGGCGGAGCGGGCTAACACGATTCGAGCCCTCGCTGATGCGAATTCAACAGCAGAAGATTTCATTCGTCCGGGTCATATTTTTCCCTTAATAGCTGTAGCGGGTGGCTTGGCAGCAAGACGGGGTCACACCGAAGCAGTAATTGAAATGTGTCAGCGCGTGGGTGAGACCCCAGTCGGCGTCATCAGCGAGATCGTGAATGAAGATGGCTCCATGATGCGCGGCGCAGCGCTACTTGAATTTGCCGACAAATTTGATATCCCGATTGTTTCTATTGAA
>RGYL01000056.1 GCA_010032085.1 Actinomycetota bacterium | reverse complement strand
TCTGGCTGGTAAGTGATGCATCCAGCTATGTAACTGGAATTACCGTTCCAGTTGATGGCGGACTCGTAATGCCTTAAAAAGTAACTCTGAATGAATGGAAAATGAATCAGAGTTTGAAAGTACTAATTTAGTTTTAATTTAACCGAAAAGTCACATCAAAGTCGCACGACATCTGCCGTCGCTCAATTGAATCACGCCACTTCCCCGAAAACCGAGCGTGAGGACAGGAATGAAATCAAAGAAATTCAAGGTAATCGGGCTATTTGCTGTAGCTCTTGCCCTAGTAGCGTCAACTGCGCCAGCGACAACTGCAAAAGTGGCGCCGAATAAGGCGAAGTCCGCTGTCGAAGCTGGCGGATTGAAGGAATTGATAAAACTGGCTAAGAAAGAGGGCCAGGTAAACACGATTGCACTCCCAGACTATTGGGCTAACTACGGTGAAGTTAAGAAAGCATTTGAGGCGAAATACGGAATCAAGGTGAATTCCTTTGATCCGGAAGCGAGCTCTGCAGAAGAATTAGTCGCTGTTCGTACTCTAAAGGGTCAAGACCGTATGCCAGATGTGGTCGATGTCGGACTACAGTTTGCAGTTCAAGGTGCGCAAGAAGGTCTCTGGGCTCCATACAAAGTGTCGACTTGGAATGACATTCCTGCTGATGCGAAAGAGTCAAATGGACTCTGGTATTCAGACTACGGCGGGTATATCGCTATTGGTTATGACGCAAATATCGTAAAGACTCCACCTAAGAGTTTTGCCGACCTTTTAAATCCAATTTATAAAAATCAGGTTGCACTAAACGGTGACCCAACCGCTTCAAACTCCGCGTTCCTTTCAGTGCTGGCTACATCCGTCGCAGCAGGTGGGGGAGTAAAAGGTGCAAACAACATCAACTTCGCTTTGGAGTATTGGCAGAAAATGAAGGCTTCCGGCAACTTCGTTCCTGTCGCTGCTACTCCAGCAACTGTTGCATCAGGTCAGACGCCGATTCTTTTGGACTGGGACTACTTACACGCTAAGTACAAGGATCAAGGCGGTCGAGTTGATTGGAAGGTAGTAGTACCGAGCGATGCAGTTCTCGGTGGCTTCTATGCCCAAGCAGTTGTCAAAAATAGCCCTAATCCTGCTGCTGCTCGTCTCTGGCAAGAATTCTTGTATAGCGATGAGGGCCAGAATCTATGGCTCAAAGGCGGCGCACGTCCGATCCGGCTGGATGCAATGGTGAAGGCGAAAAAGCATGATAGGACCGCCTTCGCTGCGCTACCTGCTGTTCCAAAGAGCGCAAAACCAATCTTCCCTTCACTGCAACAACAACTTCTAGCGAAAGCCTTGCTAACTCCAGCTTGGCCCAAGCTATAAGCGACTTCTTCAAGAGTGCGGAGTTAGTTTGAGGGTCTAACTCCGCGCTTTATCTCCTAGCTAGATAGGCAACGATGAAGCGGTATGTGGATTATTTTGGTTTAGTCCCCTTACTTGCTTTCATCGTTGCTTTTCTGGGATTTCCGCTCTTGGCAATCCTGCGCTTCTCTTTTCAAGATTCTGAAGGCAACTACACCCTAAACAATTTTCAAACTATTACGAGTGGCATTTATCGCGATGCATTCTGGTTGAGTTTTCAGCTATCACTTTTCTCAGCTGCGATTTCTTTAGTTCTGGGCTTCATCTTCGCTTTGGCAGTAACGCGACTTCAAATCCCCATACTCAAAGGACTAATTTCAACAGCATCGGGAGTTTTCGCTAACACAGGCGGGGTACCGCTTGCATTTATGTTTATAGCCTCACTTGGAACCTACGGGTTGCTAACGGATTGGCTGCGCAAGTTAGGTATTGATCTATACGCAAATTCCTGGACTTTGTACTCGTTTTCTGGATTATTGATCGTCTATCTATATTTCCAAGTTCCGCTTATGGTTTTAGTCTCACTTCCAATAATCGAAGGAATAAAGCGAGAATGGCGGGAGGCTGCTCTAACTCTAGGAGCACCCTATGGACTTTTCTGGCGAAAAGTTATCGCACCCATAATCGCGCCACAACTATTTGCTACTTTCCTGTTGCTCTTCACAAATTCTTTTGCCGCTTATGCAACTGCCGCAGCCTTAACCAGCGGATCACTGGCATTAGTACCGGTACAAATTGCATCTCTTATTTCATCGAATGTCCAGGTTGATGGTGCAAATACCGCAATGGCTCTGGGGGTCGGGATGATTTCAATAGTTGGAATCGCGATGACAATTTATATCGTTTTGGAGCGAAGGGTGGTCAAGTGGAGAAACTGAAGAGTTTCTTAAATAAATCACTTCTTTTCTTAGCGCTGATAATCGGTGTCCTGTTCTTCCTTTTGCCAATTTATGCCTCGACAGTTTTCGCACTTCAGGATGTTGAAGGAAATTACTCTCTTGACCCAATTAGCCGCGCCTTTGCTAATGAGGAGATAACCCGCTCGCTTCTTCTCACGCTTCGTATCTCCGTCCTAACTGTCGTTTTGACACTCTTAGTGTTAATTCCGACCGTTGCATGGCTACATATAGTTGTTCCACAAGCGCGCAAATTTGTGGAGTTTCTATCACTGTTACCTCTGGTGATTCCTCCGATAGTCCAAGGTGTTGGATTTTTGTATTCAATGCCTAGCTTTCTCAAGTCAACTCCCTATGCGCTCGTATTTGCTTACATGATTCTGGCAATGCCATTCACATATCGCGCACTCGACGCGGCATTTTCAGCGATTGATACAAAAACGCTTTATGAAGCATCGCTTACGCTTGGCGCGAAATGGCGAACTTTAGTTTTTAGAATTTTGATACCAAATGTTCGAACCGGCATCTTTGCAGCGACATTTCTAATTCTTGCCTTGGTTTTGGGGGAGTTTGCCTATGCATCGCTATTGCTTTGGGACACCTTCCCCACCGTTCTGGCAGTTGCAGGGATGGGCGATGCCTCCGCCGCAGTCGCTTTGTCCGTGCTGAGTCTGCTGGGAGTGTGGCTCGCTTTAAATGTGATCAACCTGCTCAACAAATCAAATCGATCAATAGTTAATGTAGGAGTGAGGTAAATGGCCAGAGTCAGATTTTCAAAAGTTACAAAGCGCTATGGAAAAACGGAGGCGTTACGCGAACTGAGCCTCACAGTCCAGGATGGAGAATTTGTTACCTTGCTCGGGCCCTCGGGCTGTGGGAAAACTACTGCGCTACGAATACTTGCAGGACTTATTAATCCGACAAATGGTGATGTCTTCTTTGATGAATTGAATATAACCAGCGAGTCTGCATCAAAGCGGGATATCGGAATGGTCTTTCAAGCCTATTCACTTTTCCCTAATTTGACTGCACGGGAGAACATGGAGTTTGGCCTACAAGCGCGGAAGTTGGGCCCATTGGAAATTATGAACCGAGTAAACCAGCTCATGGAAGTTACTGGTTTAAGCGAACATCGAGATAAATATCCACATCAACTCTCAGGTGGGCAACAACAGCGGGTCGCTCTCGTTCGCGCCCTTGCGATTAGACCTCGAGTGCTTCTATTAGATGAGCCACTCTCAGCGCTAGATGCCCAAGTTAGAGTGCAGATTCGTGATGAAGTAAGGCGGTTACAGCGAGAATTTGGGATTACAACAATCTTTGTCACCCACGACCAAGAAGAGGCTATGGCAATTTCCGATCGAGTCGGAGTGATGGATAAGGGAGAGTTATTGCAGATCGATGTGCCAAAGAAACTCTATGACCAACCAGAGCATCCCTTCGTTGCGAAATTCTTTGGAAAAGTCAATTCAATTTCGGCACAGCCAATAAATTCTCAACGAGTTAGATTTTGGAATAAGGAGTACCAAACTTCTCCAAATTCTCCCCGGCATGGAATTGCAACTAAATCTTGGGCACTTGTGAGACCTGAGTCCATTGTGGAAGCACCTCAGGGACAGGGAGTTCTAGGAGTGATAAAAGAGATTTCATTTCTCGGTCCATTGACCCAATTGCAGATTCAGGTTGGAAAGAACGAATCAATAATCATGACGAGCACGAGTGGAAATGTATCTGGAAGAAAAGTCGGAGATAACATTTGGATTACTGTTGATGCTGAAGAGTTATTTGTTTCGGTGGAATAATGCATATAGTAGATAAATCTAGAATTGGGTTTTCTAAACCTGAAGAGTCGGGCTGGCGAAATCTCATACTTGATAGCGATCGAACATATTTTGGAGATCCGCCAAATGGGATTACTCGAGTCATTGCAAACGTCATTCATATTTCCGATACTCATATCTGCGATGCTCAATCCCCAGCTCGTGTGGAATTCTTAGATCGTTACGCAGACCCGCATAATCCGTACTCGCCGATAATTAACGCTCTTGTGGGAACCTACCGGGCTCATGAAATGTTCACAGCGCAAGTTTTGGAAAGTATGGTGCAACGCATAAATCGAATGAAGCGAGCTCCAATTAGTCTTGCGCCAGTTGATGCGGTCGTAGCAACCGGAGATTTGACCGATAACGCACAATCAAATGAACTTGATTGGTTTATGCGCATTATGACGGGCGAGAAGATCCGCCCCGATTCTGGTTCGCGGGATAAATGGGAGGGCTTTGGTGGCTCTATATATTCCATCCATCACTGGAATCCGGAGGGAACCCCAAAGGGCGAGCAAGATGATTATCCGAGATCACTTTATGGTTTCCCGATTGTTCCAGAAGTAACTTTTGCAGTCCGAGCACCATTTTTCGCCTCCGGTTTAGAACGCGAGTGGTTTGCCATTCACGGAAATCATGATGCCTTACTACAGGGAACTGTTGTTCCAGATACACAACTGCGGCAAATTGCCATCGGCGATATGAAGTTTGTAGAACTTTCGCAAGCTGAAGTCCTTCAAACTCTTCAATCAATCAGCGAAGTTGGACCATCGAGGTACCCGGACAATTCTCAAGCCACTTCGGTTGCTGTTACACCGGATGGCTACCGGGATTTTCTCGATTCAAAGATGTTTGCTCATGCTATGGCATCGCATGGAAATGGACATGGTTATGACCACAACCTTGCGGAAAGTGGTAAGCGATACTGGATGAAAAGTATCGGCTCAGCTCTACTTATTGCTCTTGATACCGTGAATCCTCATGGTGGTTGGCAAGGTTCAATTGATGATCAGCAGTTCCAATGGTTACTTGAGATATTGGGCAACAATCGAGATACCTACGTGATAATCGCATCGCACCACCCATTGCAGGACTTAATAAATGGGTATGACCCAAATGGTGAGAAACGTTATCTAAAAGAGGAAATACTGAGAGAGTTGACGCGTTTTCCAAACTTGGTGCTCTGGCTAGCAGGACATACTCATCGCAACAAGTCCACCTATTTTGGGCAGGATGAGTATCACGGTTTTTGGCAGGTTGAAACATCCAGCCTGATTGATTGGCCACAGCAAGGTCGCGTAGTAGAACTATTTGAAGATCAAAGTGGCGAGATTTGTATCGCGACGACCATGTTTGACCATGCTGGCGAAATGGGAATTGATCCCTCACACTTAAGACTTGATGATGTACATAACTTGGCCGGTCTCTCTCGCCTGCTATCTGCCAACGATTGGCAACGTAGAGGTGGCAACTTCGCGGTAGAGCGGAATGAGGGGCAGGCTCCGGATCGGAATGCTTTCTTACGTCTGCCGGCGCGATTAAGAAAGATAGAACGGGCGCAGCCGGCGGAACTCAACCCTTAATTAGCGCGTGTAATCCCACTTCGACCATATCGTTCAAAGTCCGCTCCCGGGCGGCTGAGTCCATCGCCTCATGGGTGAAGACATGATCGCTAATAGTCATGATGGCAAGAGCGCGCCGATTCTTGCGGGCAGCGATTGAGTAGAGCTGGCTGGCCTCCATCTCCAAAGCTAGTACGCCATGTTGTTGAAGTTTTTTCGCTGAATCAGTTTCATCGTAGAAGAAGTCCATTGAGGAGACGCCG
>RGYL01000055.1 GCA_010032085.1 Actinomycetota bacterium | reverse complement strand
TTGGATTGCTTTCTTGCTCTTTGGATTCGCGCTAGCGACTCAAGATGTATCTATGAACGCACATGCTGTAGTGATTGAGCAGCGCGCCGAGCGTCGCTTGATGAGTACATTTCATGCGATGTTCTCTGTCGGAACATTCTTCGGCGGAATTATTGGCGGCGCCCTATCTCAACTTGAAGTTTCACCGCTTACGCAATCCCTTGCCTTAGTTCCGCTTTATCTAATAACTCTTCTTCTAATCCGCCCACTACTTCTGCCCGCTGATATTGATCAACATCAATTAGTCAAAGAGAAGAAGGAGCGCTCTCCGGTTATTTTCTGGGTATTCGGAGTCTTCGGACTATTCGCAGCTCTTAGTGAAGGCGCGGCTGGAGATTGGGGAGGCGTACTTGCTCGAGATACCTTTGCTGCATCACCCTTCATCTCGACTCTGCCATTCATTGTTTTTACATTAGCGATGGTGATTGGACGCTTCTCTGGTGATTATTTAGCGCATCGATTCGGCGCCTCAAAAGTAATTGCAGTCGGAGGAAGCGTTGCCGGATTTGGACTTGCTGCTGGCTTAACAATTGGTGGAATTCCGATGTTGATGTTTGCATGGTTCTTACTTGGAATCGGGCTCTCGGTGGTGATTCCTCTTATGTTTAGCGCTGCTGGAACTCTTGCGAGCACTAAATATCAAGGCGTAGTGGCACCTTCGCAAGCAATAGCAAGAGTTTCTGGAGTTTCATACTTTGGCTTTGTTATTGGTCCACCCTTGATTGGCTTTCTTGCCGAACTAGTAGAACTTAGGTGGGCGCTCTTCTTGTTAGTTTTACTAACTCTCGCACTTATCCCCGCTGCGCGTTTTGCGAAAGCCGCTTAACTCGAGCCGTTAACTCCAGGAAGTATGTAACGGTCTTCCTTCGGCGTAACCTGCTGCGGATTGAATTCCAATTACTGCCTTATCGGAAAACTCCACGAGATCCTTTGCGCCTGCATAGGTGCACGATGAGCGCACTCCTGAAATAATTTCATCAACCAAATCTTCAACTCCGGGGCGATTTGGATCTAGATACATACGCGAAGAGGAGATTCCTTCTTCAAATAGAGATTTCCGGGCGCGCTCAAAGGCATCTTCGCTAGATGTTCGCGCAGCGACCGCTCTTGCTGAGGCCATTCCAAAAGACTCTTTATAGAGGCGCCCTTGCGCATCAACACGCAGATCACTTGGTGACTCATAAGTTCCAGCAAACCAAGACCCAATCATTACCGCTGAAGCTCCAGCAGCGAGTGCGAGTGCAACATCCCGGGGATGGCGAACTCCACCATCGGCCCAAACAAATTTACCTAATTTGCGCGCTTCGCCGGCGCACTCCATAACAGCAGAGAATTGCGGTCTACCAACTCCGGTTTGCATTCTCGTTGTGCACATTGCCCCTGGGCCTACGCCAACTTTTATTATGTCCGCTCCAGCAGCAACTAAATCTCTTACGCCCTCGGCAGTAACCACATTTCCCGCCACAATTGGAATCTTTGGCGAAAGTGCGCGTACTAATTTCAAAGCCTCGATCATCTTCTCTTGATGGCCATGCGCTGTATCAATTACCAATAGATCTACGCCGGCTGCAATTAGCGCCTCTGCTTTCTCTTTGATTTCGCCATTAACGCCAAGTGCAGCAGCTATACGCAATTTTCCATTTGCATCAAGAGCGGGTTTATAAAGCGTTGATCGCAAGGCGCTAGTTCTAGTAAGGATTCCGACTAATTTGCCATCTTTATCAACGACGGGTGCGAGCTTTCGATTTTTCTCATGTAACAAATCAAAGGCTGCCCTAGCATCGAGAGAATTGGGAAGAACCAATAAATCTTTTGACATTACCCGACTTACTTGAGTGAAGCGATCAGCTCCCTCCCAATCCGCCTCAGTCAAAATCCCAACTGGCTTCTTATCTTCAACAACAATGATTGCTCCATGTGCGCGCTTATGAATTAGCGATGCTGCATCTGCAACGGTGTTATGAGGTTCAAGAGTTATTGGTGTATCAAAGAGGATATGTCGTTCTTTCATCCAATTAATTACTTCAGTAACAACTGGAATAGGAATGTCTTGCGGGATAACCGAGATACCACCTCGGCGCGCAATCGTTTCGGCCATGCGGCGGCCCGAAACAGCGGTCATATTTGCTACGACAAGAGGAATTGTTGCCCCAGAACCATCAATCGTGCTTAGGTTCACATCCATCCGACTTATTACTGATGATTTAGATGGAATCATGAATACATCGTCGTAAGTCAGATCATGATTTGACTGATGTATTAATCGCACGTAATGGGAGTCTAGACCTCTTTTGCTAGATAAGATAAATCAATGTCTGAATCCCTTATATCCGCACGTGGCCTAACCAAAAAATACGGTGATTTCACCGCTGTTGATGGTATTGATTTCGACGTTGCCAAGGGCGAATCCTTTGGATTACTCGGCCCCAACGGCGCCGGCAAATCCACCACGATGAGAATTATTGCTGCCACCTCAAGACGAACTTCCGGGACCATTTCGATTCTCGGCAGGGACCCAGAAGAACATGGCCCACAAGTTCGCGCACACTTAGGTGTAGTTCCACAACAAGATAATTTAGATACTGAATTAACTGTTGCTGAAAATCTCTATATCTATGGAAGATATTTCGGATTGAGCAAGAAGTTTGTGAAGGGAAAAGTTGATGAGTTGCTCTCCTTCGCTCAACTTGAGGAGAAGAAAGATGTAAAGGTAGAGGCGTTGAGCGGTGGTATGAAGCGCCGATTAACGATTGCCCGTGCGTTAGTGAGTGAGCCCGATATCTTGATGCTTGATGAACCCACGACTGGCTTAGATCCTCAAGCCCGACACATTCTCTGGGATCGCCTCTTTAGATTAAAAGAAGATGGCGTGACTCTAATTATCACCACTCACTTTATGGATGAAGCTGAACAGCTATGTGATCGCTTGGTTGTTATGGATAAGGGCAAGATCATGGCAGAAGGTTCTCCGGCTGAATTGATTAAGAAGTATTCAACTAAAGAGGTACTAGAGGTCCGCTTCGGCTCAGATCGGAATAAGGAAGTAGCTCCGATACTTCATAAGATGTGTGACCGAATTGAAGAGTTACCTGATCGAATTCTCATGTATGTAGAAGATGGAGAGAAATTGCTCGAAGAAATTGTGGCAAAGAAACTTCATCCAAATACCTCTCTGGTTCGAAGAAGTTCGCTTGAAGATGTTTTCCTTAGGTTGACTGGAAGGTCGCTGATCGAGTGAACCCAGGAGTCAGTGTCGCCAAAATCCGGCGAAATGGCGCCTTCTATGTCGCAGAATCCCGGATCCGCCAGATGTCGAAGTGGAAAGGCATCATCACTTTAGTTGCTGTTGGTAATCCACTTTTCTATCTAGTCGCAATCGGAATTGGAATTGGAATATTAGTAACTGAAAATTCGGGAACCTCAGGAACTGGTGGCGTTGAATACATTGTTTTTATTGCCCCAGCGCTCCTTGCTAATACTGCACTCCTTGGCGCGATGGATGAGACCGTCTTTCCTGTCATGGAAGGCTTTAAGTGGCGCAAGATGTTTTACGCAACGAATTCAACTCCAATTACTGGTCCACAAATTGCCCTCGGCGTATTCATTGCGGCCCTCGTTCGGGTTGCATTTAGCGTCTTCTTATATTGGATCTTCTTAATCGCCTTTGGTGTCATGACTTTTCAAGATAGTTGGTTTGCACCAATCGTGGCTATGTATGGTGGAGCTGCATTTGGTGCGCTCATGATGGGAATTGTTGCCGGAGTGCAGAAAGATGACTATTTCCTCACCGTTCTAGGTCGCCTCGTAATAACTCCACTATTTTTCTTCTCCGGAACCTTCTTCCCGCTAACAAATATGCCTATATTCCTACAGCCGATCGGTTGGATTTCCCCTCTCTGGCATACAACCGAACTTGGCCGCTATTTTTCTTACGGTTATGAAATCTCAGGATTGATGATGTTGATTCACTTCGCCTTCTTAACTGCGATGTTGATTGCTGGTTTGAAGATTGCAAATATCCGATTTACAAAGAGGTTACTCAAATGAGAACCGCTGTCGAGATCGCCGACGCCCGGGCAGAAAAGTTGGGCCATCAGCTCTACGCCGGTCGAGCTAGAGCAATAATTGAACGCGCATCGATTGCGCTTCGCTCATCGACCTGGGTCCCTATCGCTACTGGTTTTATTGAGCCAGTCCTTTATCTCCTTGCCTTCGGTTATGGAATGGGCACTCTTATTGGCGACATCTCTACAAGTTCTGGCGCCGTTGATTACACAATCTTTATTGCCCCAGGACTACTTGCCACCAGCGCTATGAATGGCGCTATTTACGATTCAACTTGGAATGTCTTCTTCAAGTTAAACGAGAGCAAGCTTTACCAGGGCATGTTGGCAACTCCACTTGGTCCACTTGATGTAGCACTAGGTGAAATTATCTGGGCGCTTATCCGTGGTCTTTCTTATGCTGTCGCATTTATGTTAATCACCGCACCGCTAGGACTTGTCCCAAGTTGGGGCGCAATATTTGCCATTCCAGCAGCTGTTTTAATTGCATTTGGTTTTGCCTCTTTTGGAATGGCAATCACTTCATACTTCAAGACTTATCAGCAGATGGGACTCATCAACGTAGCTCTTTTGCCAATGTTCTTATTTTCTGGATCTTTATATCCGATAACGGTTTATCCGGATTGGTTAGAGTTCACAATCAAACTTCTTCCAACGTGGCACGGTATTGAATTAATAAGAGATATTTGGTTTGGTGTTATCGACTTCTCAAGTCTTTCTCATATTAGTTATTTTGTTGTGATGATTGTGTTAGGACTTTTCTTTACAACGAGACGCTTACGTGATCTATTTATGCGGTAATCACGCATACGACACACCGTTTGACCACCCCCAATACGTAGGAGTAAACTTCACGAAAGTTAATTAGTTTCTTAAGGAGAGTGGTACCAACAAATCGGTTCTTCTGAACCGTATTTGGGAAGTCCCAAACTCCCATGTTTAATCCAACCCATCACCCACAGACCTTTAGACAGGTCCCAATCTCTGCTACCCCAATTCCAGAGTCGCGAATAAATGAACTTCTGGAGATTGAGCGCTCAAAATTCTCAAAGCAGGCTCCTAAATCTGGTGATGAAAACGTTCGCGCCGGCAAAGTAACTCCGCTTGGAGTTGCCTCAAGCTTCCAACACTGGGATCCATACCCCATCTCAATAGTCTCTGCTAAGGGCGCGTGGATGAAAGATGTCGACGGGCGAGAGATGCTCGATCTCTCCATGGGGTTTGGCGCACTTTTGGTCGGCCACCTAAATGATGAGGTTATTAAAGAAGCGAAAGAAACTCTTGAAGTAGGAACGCTCTTTGCCACACCTTCTCCAATAACTCGCGATGGCGCCGAAATTATCTGCCGTCGTTTCGGTATCGATATGGTCCGCTTCGCAAACTCTGGTACTGAAGCGACGATGTATGCAATCAGGACTGCTCGTGCTGCCACCGGCAAATTAGGAATTGTGAAGATTGAAGGTGGTTACCACGGTTCATATGACCCGCTCATGGTCTCTGCAAAACCAAAATTTTCCCTATAACGATGCCGATGCAATTGAGAAAATATTTAAAGCGCATGCTGATTCAATCGCCTGCCTAATGATGGAACCAGTTCTTGAGAACATCGGAATTGTTCTTCCAGATCTTGGATACCTAGAAAAAGTGCGGGCGCTCTGTGATCAATACGGAATCTTGCTGATATTTGATGAAGTTAAGACTGGACTTACTGCCGGCCCACAAGGCGCCGCACAACGACTCGGTGTTAAGCCTGACTTAATCTCACTTGCTAAATCAATTGGTGGTGGAATTCCCGTTGCCGCCTTTGGTGGTAAGCGTGAATACATGCAGACGATTGTTGATGGTAGCCATGCTCACCTTGGAACTTTTAATGGCCACTACCTTGCGATG
>RGYL01000054.1 GCA_010032085.1 Actinomycetota bacterium | reverse complement strand
GTAAAGAATTCACAACCTGTTAGCGGAATACATTCCGTGGCATCATTTTTCGTAAGCCGTGTGGACACTGAAATTGATGCACGCCTGAATGGAACTGGGCATGAGAATCTGCGTGGCAAAGCGGCGCTCGCGAATGCTCGCCTTGCTTATCAACACTTTCTAGAAATATACGGCTCGGATCGGTGGCAGGTACTTGCTAAAAAAGGCGCTTCGATTCAGCGCCCACTTTGGGCATCAACCGGTGTGAAAGATCCGGCCTATGACCCGACCATGTATGTCCTTGATCTAGTCGCAGAAAGAACGGTTAACACGATGCCGGAAGCAACGCTCAATGCGGTGCGTTCTAGTGAGAGAAAAGTAAGCGACACAATCACTGGAAAATTTGATGAGGCTAACGAATTGATTGGAAAGTTGCACTCAATAGGGATTTCAATCGATGAAGTTGCCGAGAAACTTGAAAGTGAAGGCATCGATAAATTCATCAAGCCTTGGTTAGAGTTAATCAAAGTTGTTGAGGCAGCAAGAGCGTGATTAAGTTAAGTTTTTCACTTCCCAGCAATACAAATACTGCAGATCTCAATGCAATAACCGCAAGATTGGCGGCAAAGGATCCCTCGCTATGGGGAGCAGCCGCTGCCAGCGAGGCGGCTATACGCCTTGATTGGGTAGATCTTCCGCAAGAATCACGAGAACTCCTGCCCACCTTAGATGCGCTCTCTGCGTGGTCCCGCGAACTTGGGCATGAGAATTTCATTCTCTGTGGCATGGGTGGCTCATCTCTTGCGCCCGAAGTAATTGCCGCCCACTATAAGAAAAAACTCATTGTTCTTGATTCCACCGAGCCATCCCAGGTAGCCCAGGCGCTCCAAATTAATCTTGCTAAGAGTTGCGTTATCGTCGCATCTAAATCTGGCAGCACCATTGAAACCGCTTCACAAAAGGCGCTCTTTGAGTCTGCCTTTAAAGAAGCTGGCTTAGATCTCAAGAACCATATGGTCATCATCACTGACCCTGATAGTCCACTACATAAGTCAGCGCTCTCACAAGGGCTTCGCACTGTTATTGCCAATCCAAAGGTTGGTGGTCGATTTAGCGCATTAAGCGCATTTGGCTTGACCCCGGCCGCCTTAATCGGAGTTGATGTTTCACTCCTTCTTGATGATGCGTCGGATGCAGCACAAACTTTCTCCAAACCAGATAGCGCTCCAGTCCAAGTTGCTGCGATGCTGGCCGAGAAGAGATTTGAGTTTGCCCGTTTCTTTGATGGTGACTCCCCTTATCCTGGTTTAGCGGATTGGATTGAGCAATTAGTTGCCGAGTCAACTGGGAAAGATGGAAGAGGTATTCTGCCTGTTGTTCTAAACCGTGCCCCCAAATCACGTGCCGACGTCATCACATTCAAGGAAAGCGATCCACTCGCAATTATTGGAACCCTAGGAGCCCAATTCATTTTTTGGGAGTGGGTCACGGCACTTCTTTGCTACTTATTAAAAGTAGACCCTTTTAATCAACCTAACGTTGCTGAATCAAAAGAGCGAACTGGGGCGCTACTTTCGAATTGGAAGAATTACTCTGAGAGCGTCGGTCATAGGCTCGGTGATTTAGAAATCTTTTCAAACTCAAGAGCCGAGTCCCTTGACGATTACTTACGAGAATTGAAGACTGGAAAGTACTTAGCAGTGATGGCCTATTTGAATAGAGAGACAGATTCGCAAATCATTGAGATTCGAGAGAGTTTAGAGAGCCGGCTTGGTGTACCGACAACTTTTGGTTGGGGTCCGCGTTTCCTGCACTCGACCGGCCAATTCCATAAGGGTGGGCCGCTAGTGGGAACTTTCTTACAAATAACTTCTGATTCACATATCGAGCTGAAAATTCCAGGAGCGGGATATGGTTTTGAGCGACTCGTTCTTGCTCAGGCGCTAGGAGATAACGAGGCCCTAGCCTCGCGGGGATTAAAGGTCATTCGAATCCACTTGAAAGAGCGAAGAGCGGGAATTAATCAATTAATTTCAGCAATTGCTGAGGTTTAATCCTCATCCTCTGCGCGTAATTTCTTAAGCGCTGCATCAAGGATCTTCTTTGCTTCGGCCTCAGTGCGACGTTCCTTCACATAGGCAAGGTGAGTCTTATATGGCTCATTCTTCATTGGTGACGGTGGATTATTTTTATCGCGCCCTGCGGGGAAACCACATCTTGGGCAGTCCCACTCTGCTGGGATATCTACCGTTCCATCATCGGCAAAGGAGGGTTTTGTTTCATGACCATTTAGGCACCAATAAGAGATGCGAAAGCGAGCAATTGCTTCGCCACGTTCCGCTTCGCCCATTGGTCCAGCGCCAACACGCGAGCCTCGAATTGCGCTACCACCAGCCATGTTCTCTCCTAATCTCTATTTTCTTAAGACTTATTTCAAAACCAAGCCGAGTGCAATTACCGAGGCAAACCAGAGACCCCCGACGACGATAGTGATGCGATCTAGATTCTTCTCGACAACTGAGGAGCCGCCATAGCTTGAGGAGAGACCTCCGCCGAATAAATCTGATAGGCCACTTCCCTTTCCTTTATGGAGAAGTACTAACACGATCATAAGAATGCTAGTGATCACAAGGATGATTGAGAGAGCTAACGCCACTTATCTACTCCTGCCACTTTCGTCTGATTGAGGGGGGAATATTACCGCGCTCTAGGGATTTATATGACCCGGTGGAACTTACAGATTCGCGCAAATTCTTCCGGGTCAAGGCTCGCGCCACCAACGAGTGCCCCATCGACATCACTCTGGCGCATGATGTCGACGATATTGGCTGACTTAACAGAGCCCCCGTAGAGGATGCGAGCGTTTTCGCCAATCTCATCGCTGCCGATCTTCTTTAACTCCGCGCGAATTGCTGCACAAACTTCCTGGGCATCTTCTGGGGTCGCAGTCTTTCCGGTTCCGATAGCCCATACTGGTTCGTAGGCAAGAACAATCTTCTTTAACTCTGGTTTATGAAAACCTTTTAAGCCGGCGCGTAATTGCTCTAAGACATAAGCAACATGTCCACCCGCTTCGCGAATTGGAAGTTCTTCGCCAATACAGAAAATCGGCGTCATCTCATTTTCTAGCACGGCCTTAATTTTTCTATTTATCAATTCATCGCTCTCTTTGTGAATTGCACGCCGCTCAGAGTGGCCAACAATTACAAAGGTGCAATCCAATTTCTTAAGCATGGAACCCGAAATATCACCGGTAAAAGCTCCGGATTTTTCGGGCGAAAGATCTTGTGCGCCATAAGTGATACGAAGTCGGTCACCATCGACCAGCGTTTGGACTGAGCGTAAATCAGTAAAGGGAGGGATGATTGCGACATCAACAGCATCAAAATCTCGCTCTTCAAGTGAGTATGCCAATTTTTGAGTGACTGCAATTGCTTCGAGATGATTTAGATTCATCTTCCAATTCCCAGCCATCAATGGTCTTCGACTCATTTACCTACCCTCCATCAATAAGGATCTCATTCGAGCGCCTTTAATCCAGGTAACTCTTTGCCCTCAAGATACTCGAGTGACGCCCCGCCACCAGTTGATATGTAACCAAAGTCTTCATCTTTAAATCCCAACGCTCTGACGGCGGCAGCCGAATCTCCTCCGCCGACAACCGAGAGTCCATCAACCTTGGTTAACGCCTCGGCAACTCGCCTGGTTCCCGACGCAAAATTGGAGAATTCAAAGACGCCCATAGGTCCATTCCAGAAAACCGTCTTACACTTTTCAATCGCCCTTGCGAAGGCCACACCACTTTCAGGTCCGATATCAAGGCCCATTTGGTCACTTGGAATTTCATCTACCGAAACCACCTTAGGATCGGCGTCAGCAAATTTCGGGGCAACAACAACATCACTTGGCAATAGGAGCTGAACTCCGCGTTCCTCAGCCCGATTCATAATCGCTTTTACCGTCTCTAAAGACTCGGGCTCAAAAAGGGAAGTGCCGATTGATTTACCTTGGGCAGCAAGGAATGTAAAGACCATCCCGCCGCCAATAGCGATTAAGTCCACCTTTTCAATTAAATTCGTTATTACGCCAATTTTGTCGGAGACCTTCGCGCCGCCGAGCACTACTCCATAAGGGCGAACCGGAGATTGCGTTAGTTTCTGTAGAACTTCCACTTCTGCATGAACTAATTTTCCAGCCGCGTGCGGAAGAAGGTTGGCTAACTCAAATACTGAGGCATGCTTGCGATGTACCGCACCAAAGCCATCGCCCACATATAAATCAGCATATGTTGCCAGTGTCTTCGCTAGCCCGAGACGCTCACCTTCATCTTTTGAAGTTTCAGCGCTTTCGTAACGAATATTCTCAAGTAAGACTATTTGACCAGTCGACAGTTCTGAGGTTGCTGCTCTTGCTGATGGACCAACTACATCTTCTGCAAAGACAACTTCTTTTCCTAGTAATTCACTTAATCTAGAAGCGATTGGGGCTAACGAGAGCTCTGGCTTTCTCTCACCTTTTGGTCGTCCTAGATGGGCAGCAATAACAATGCCAGCCCCGCCATCGAGCAAAGCTTTTATTGTGGGAAGTGATGCCCGAATCCGACCATCATCGGTAATTATTCGTTTGCCATCAACTTCTTTTAACGGGACGTTTAAATCGCAGCGCAGAAAGACCCTTCTTCCCGCAAGAGCTAACGTATCGAGCGAACGTACCACTAGATTTGAAATGGAGTTCTAGAGTTTTGCGCCGATAAATTTCATAAGGTCAACGAGGCGGTTTGAATAGCCCCATTCATTGTCATACCAAGCAGCAACCTTCGCTTGATTTCCAATCACCTTCGTGATTCCCGCATCAAAAATACTCGAATGCGGATCAGTGACAATATCGGCCGAGACGATTGGATCCTCGGTATAACGGAGTATTCCTTTTAGCGGACCTTCTGCAGCTTTCTTCATTGCTGCATTTATCTCCGCAGCGCTGGTCTCCTTTGCTAACTCAACGGTCAAGTCGGTAATTGAACCGGTTGGGACTGGAACGCGGAGCGCATAGCCATCGAGCTTGCCCTTCAATTCCGGAAGCACGAGGCCAATTGCCTTTGCTGCACCGGTTGATGTTGGAATGATATTTGTGGCAGCAGATCGGGCTCTCCGTAGATCCTTATGAGGAAAATCAAGAATTACTTGATCGTTGGTGTAGGCGTGAACGGTGGTCATGAATCCACGAACGATGCCAAAGTTGTCATTCAAAACCTTAGCCATTGGCGCCAAGCAGTTTGTCGTGCATGAGGCGTTGGAAATAATTTTATGTTTATTAGGATCATAAGAAGAGTCATTTACGCCCAGCACGAGAGTTACATCCTCATCAGTAGCAGGAGCTGAGATAACAACTTTCTTTGCTCCACCAGTTAGGTGTTTAGCGGCATCTGATGCCTTTGTGAAACGGCCGGTAGATTCAATGACGATCTCAGCGCCCACGCTCGCCCAAGGAAGTGCTGCGGGATCTTTTTCAGCAAAGACGCGAATCTTCTTCCCACCGATAGTGAGTGAGTTTTCATCGAAAGAGACTTCTTGATTTAGCCGTCCCAAGATTGAGTCGTACTTGATTAGGTGAGCAAGAGTGTCGATGCTAGTTAGGTCGTTGACTGCAACTATTTCAACCGGTGCATTTGATGCAAGTGCGGCGCGCAAAAAATTACGCCCAATTCGACCGAAGCCATTAATACCTACTTTGACCATGAAGAAACCTCTTTGTAACGGAATTAGCTATTTGCCACAACTCTGTGGGCCCGCGGAAATTCTATCAGCGAACTAGATTTAGTTGAGCAGATCGGGTGAAAGCCCCGCTTCAGTATCAGGAATCCCTAGTTCTGATGCTCGCTTATCGGCCATTGCTAACAATCTACGGATGCGACCGGCGATTGCATCCTTTGTCATTGGTGGTGATGCCAAAGATCCCAGCTCTTCTAGGCTTGCTTGGCCATGATTAATTCTAAGTTCACCTGCATCTCTTAAATGCTTTGGAATATCTTCACCGAGTATTTCTAAAGCCCGGGAAACTCTTGCCGATGCGGCGACTGCGGCACGCGCTGATCTACGCAAATTTGCATCATCAAAATTCGCAAGTCGATTAGCTGTAGCTCGAACTTCTCTTCGCA
>RGYL01000053.1 GCA_010032085.1 Actinomycetota bacterium | reverse complement strand
ATTCGAACGCCGGTCCGCTTTATCAATCCCATCAAGAGGCCATCTCTTGGTCCACCACCAAGTCCACATGTCATATAGATCGCTGAGCCAAGACCGACACAGGCAATACCGGCAATGAGCATTAGATATTCCAAAACTTGTGAGGATGGTGAATTCATCCAACCAAGCGCCCAATCAAGAACAATCGCAAAGTAAGTTGCATTTGCGATTGTGCCGAATCCTGGCTTGATAGCAAGTGGAATCCATAGAAGTAAAACTAGACAAGAGCTAAGGAAGAAAGCGGTACCGATTGATAATCCAGATTGAATTGAGATTCCCTCTGCAAATACAGTCCAAGGGGCATTACCTAGATTTGCTCGTACAACTAGGGCGCCACCTAAACCGAGAATCGTCAGACCGATAAAGAGAATTAGAACTCCGGTAAAGGAGAGATCCCAGAGATGTCTTGCAGTCCACTTAGTAGTCGGAACTGTGCGCGCAGGCCTTAAGAAATCTCGAAAATTACTCATCCAGTAAATCAGTTATCAATCTCAGAGTACTCAAGAGATTTCGACCAACGTGCAAAGTCTGTCTCGATTCGGGGTACAGGGGTGCGCATATTTCCAAGTGGGGTTGGAATGAACTTGGCGGCGGCGGATTTGAAGGCGCTGATCGCAAGGCCAGGTGTGAAACCTTCTTGGACAATTCCATTTGAAAACTCTGCTATCGGCGCTATTTCACGTCCAGCCTCTTCAAGCTTTCCAAGTTTTGCTAAGTCGTAGATTCGCTTCATTCTTCTTGGGAAGAAGTTTGCGATTCCACAGATTCCACCGGATGCACCAAGAGAAATTGCTTGGGCAAGTAGGGCATCACTTCCAACGAGGACCTTTACCTTTGAATCTAGATATGCCTTTGCCGATTCAATTGAGCCACTTGAATCCTTAACTCCCCATACGCCGAGTCCAGAGAGGACCTTAGGAGCAATTGTTAGAGACATTCCAGGGAAGTTGTAAGCAATTACGGGCTTCTTACTCAATTGCAGAACTTTTTCGAAAAATTTAGTTAACGCTCCATCATCACCAGGGCGGAAATATCCAGGAGGCATAACCATCACACCATCTACCTTTGAGGAGTTGGCAAACTCGAGATACTCAGCAATTTCCCCCAAGCTATTGCAGATAAGTGATGGAACTACCTTCGCTGAGCCAGAAACCTTGAGGATTTCTTCGGTTAATCGGATTTTTTCGGAGAGACTCAAGGATGCGCCCTCGCCAAATGTGCCAAAGGGGACGAGGCCATCAACCCCAGATTTAACAAGCCAGGCAGCATGTGCCACCGTCTCATCGACGGCAACGCTCTCATCGCTCTTTATGCCAGTGAACATCGGGACTAACAGACCTTCTAGCATTTTTATCTCTTTCCCTTAGTATCCAATTTGGATTTCTCTAACGCGGTATCAACTAAATCTGGAGTGAGCTCTGATAAGTCACTTACTCCAAGAAGTTTCATAGTACGAACCATCTGAGTTTCTAGGATCTCAACCGCTCTTGTAACGCCAGCCTGGCCACCTGCCATCAAGCCGTACATATATGCGCGGCCAATCCAAGTGAAGTTTGCTCCTTTTGCGATAGAGGCAATCACATCTGCGCCATGCATAATGCCGGTATCGAGATGAATCTCAACGCTCTTACCAATTGCTTTTCTTGTCGGCTCAACAAGATTTAGCGGTATCGGCGCGGCGATAGCGCGCGCATCATCCACTCGTTGCACACCCTTTACCAAGAGATTTCCATCCCAGACTTTTCTAATCCACTTTAAGTCATCAAGAGTCATCGTTGGGTCAAACATAGTGTTCATCAGCTCTGCGACAGTTCCATTCCATGAATCCAGTGATGCAAAAACCAGCGGCTCTTTAGTTAGAAAGTTCCACCACCAATTTACTTTCGGCGCAGCTTCGATAAGTGTCTTTCCGGTAAGTGATGGCGGCACCGTCAATCCATTGCGGACATCTCTAAGGCGCGCGCCAGCTACTTGGGCATCGACGGTAAGAATCAAACCCTTGAAACCTGCTTTTGCAGCGCGATTTATCAGCTCGAGACTGCGCTCTCGGTCTCGCCATAAGTAGAGCTGGAACCAATTACTTCCATTAGGCGCGATTTGAGCTACTTTTTCGATTGAAGTCGTACCCATCGTAGAGAGCGCAAAAGGCATATTTTTCGCTCTTGCTACCTGGGCTCCGGCCGACTCTCCTTCGCTCTGCATCATGCGCGAGAATCCCACTGGTGCGATTCCGATTGGAAGTGAATAGCTATCACCACACATCTTTGTTGCAATTGAAGTATTTGAAACATCTCGCAAGACATGTGGCTTAAATTCGATATCGAGAAATGCTTGACGCGCTCTAGTTAGTGAGACTTCATCCTCAGCCGCTCCATCTACGTAATCAAATGGGCCAATAGGTGTGCGCCGCTTTGCGATAGCTCGTAGATCATGAATCGTAATTGCATAGGTGAGTCGACGTCGCTTCGGATTGAGTATCGGTTTTCTAAATTTAAGAGTCTGTCTTAAGTTTTGAATTCGACCACGAGATTTACTCGCCATCATCGTCCGCCCTTCGACTTAGCTAACAAAGCGCTCTGCTCCGATAAAAATCTTTCAAAATTTCGAATTCCATAATCTATTTCTAGCGAATCTATCTCGTAAATTTCAGATTTTGGGGAAAGCGTTCGAGTACTCTCCATCAAGTCACCAGTAATAATTGTATGAGCAAGAATTGCTGAGCCTCGGCAAGTTATATCGGCATCAGAAATTCTGCGTAGCTTTTTACCCATAGTCCGCTTACGCGCTTTAATCCATTTTGGATCATTTCCGGCATGTCCACCTAAAGTTATCTCCTCGGGAACGCTTCCAGATATTTTCTGGCTCATCTCTAAAACCTGTCGCTCCGCAAAGGCCACACCCTCCATAGTTGCACGAGCAAGCGCGGATTGATCATCTTCGATAGATAGTTCGCTAAAGGATCCCCGAATATCACTTCGCCATAGCGGCGCACGCTCACCGGCGATATAGGGAAGATAGATTGGTACCGAATCACTTTCGTTGCTATCGCCCATAGCTACAAACTCTTCTTCATTTGAACCCAATAACTTTGCTGCCCAAGCGATTGATCCGCCGCTCATCTGGGTTGGGCCATAAGTGACTGATAGTGGAGCAGAGGAATCCGGTATTACATATAGGGCTCCCGCATCATTCGGAGCTTTGAGGGATGAGGTGCCCACAATCGCTGAGGTACCTGTAATCACAAAGGAAGTGGGCTTTGCGAATACCCCGAGCGCCAACATTCCGCACATCGCATCAGACCAGCCAGTACTGACTTCCAAACCTTCCGGAAGTCCAGTCAATTCACTTGCAGAACGAGAAACTCTGCCACGCGATTCAAATCCATTCTGAATCTTTGGCATTACTTTCGGATTCCATCCGCAGTACTCAATTAGCTCATTGATAGAACTTCGGCTCTTAACATTACAAATACCTTTAGTTGACCAAGGATCAGAAATAGCTTCACCGGTGAGCAAAAATCCCAAGTAGTCTTTTGGTTGCAAGAGCCAACGAGTCTCTTCAATCCACTCAGGTTTGTTTCGAGATATCCAGAGCATTTTTGCTGGACAGGCTGATGCTGCCCAAGGAAGTGAAGTTCCAATTAGATTCCAAGGGTTACCAAATCTACTTGCTAATTCATCTGCCTCATTTGTTGCTCGATTGTCTTGCCAAATCAAGGTTGGGAATGTTGGGTTACCACGCTCATCTATCCCAAGTAGTGAAGGGGTTTGACCAGAAAGCCCCATCGCTGAGATCCGCGGCAAAAATTCTCTGCAATCCGAAGTAATCTCTATCAACGCACGCTTGTAGTCATCGCAATCCTGTTCGACTTGATTATCAATTCTGCGAATCGGCAGCTTTGCCTCGCTCTTCCTTACGACCGCTCCACTTTGATCAATCAAAATTGCTTTGATGGAAGAGGTACCAAGATCTAAACCAAGAATTAAATCCTTATCCAAGTCTGCTCCAGCGAGTAGTGACATCAGCGCGTTTTTTAAGCTCTGGTTGGAGTTCGGTTCCGATACCCGGAGTATTTGGGATAAGCCACGCCGAGATGCGTTCCTACGGTTAATACAACAGGCCCCGTGCAGTCATGAGGTGCAACCGGGACGCCGTAAGTTGAAGCAAGTGCGATGACCGCTTTGGCTTCGGTGATTCCACCAACCCAACCGGGATCAATCATTAAGTGATCTACCGCGCGCGAAGATAGAAGTCTTAGGTAATCCCATCTCGTACCAGTTGTCTCCCCGACCGTAACTGGGATTCGGTGCGAGTTCTTAAATCGAATTAAAGCCTCTGTGCTCTCATGACGAAGTGCATCCTCAATCCAGAATAGATCTAAGTGCTCAACGGCGCGCGCAATTCGCGTTGCTGCTGGCGCCGACCAGAGCGAATGCATCTCCAACATGATGTCAAAATTCTTATCAGTAGCGCGAGCTGCCTCGAGAATTGCAACGCCCTCACGTAAATCTTCATTGGAAATTGTCTGGCCACCAGAACGGACCGCTGCTTCATCAAATGGCCAAATCTTCATCGCTGTAAAGCCCATGGCTTTTAAGCTCTCGACTAATTCCGCTGGTCTCTTTAAGAAACCAACTAAGTCTTCAAATTCGCCATTCTGTACTTCGCCAATCTGTGCTTTTCGGCTCCGATCTATATTTGAGGAACCCTTCGCATAAGCGCTTCCAGCGCAAGTGTTATAGGCGCGAATTCGATCTCTAACCTTGCCACCAAGTAATTGATGAAGTGGTTGCTTCGTTACCTTTCCGAGAATGTCCCAGAGAGCAATATCAATTGATGAGGCTGCGCGTACGGCAACACCCGAACCTTGGAAGCCAATGAAATCTTGATGGAGGAGTTCGTGGATTGAAGTAATTGCAAGTGGGTCTTTTCCTAGAAGCCTTGGTGCGATTGACTCATGTATAAATTCTTCAACTACGCCAATTCCTACACAGTTCTCCCCAAGGCCTATGACTCCCTCATCGGTATGTACTTGGAGAAAGAGCATCGCTGGATACTCTGCGATTCGAATCGTCTCTAGGCCTACAACCTTCATCGCTCTCCTAGCCAGTTTTGATCTGGACCGTTGCTATCTGAGCCTTCGGCAGATACTCTCGAGTTGTTAATTGTTAACGATTTGAGGGAAGAGGTCAAGAGCCATGAGCGCCAAACCTGCTGAAGTTGGAATCACTAGAGATGAGATGGTCAATGTAGCCGCAGACATTTTGATGCGAGTTGCTACGCCGAAAGATAACGCGCTCTCTGTCGCGCAATCTCTTGTCTCTGCACAAGAAGCGGGTCATGCCTCTCACGGAGTAATTCGCTTGATCGAATACACCGGCTTTGTAAAGAAAGGCACAGTTATCCCAGGCGCACAACCAACACTTGTGAGAGAAAAAGGCGCAATAGGCATTATTGATGGAAATTGGGGTTGGGGACAGGTCGCCTGCAAATTTGCACTCGGAAAGATTAAAGAACATATCTCTAACTTCGGCACCTACACAATTACTGTCAAAAATGTAAATCACATAGGACGCCTAGGTGAGTACATGGAATCACTCACAAAAGAGGGACTCTTTGCAATGATGTGGTGCAATGCCGATCCTGCAGTTGCTGCATATGGTGGCGTTGCAAGAATGTTCGGAACAAATCCCTTCGCTGCGGGAATTCCAAACGGTAGCGATCCGATAATCATTGACTTTGCAACAGCAGCATCGGCGGAAGGCAAACTGCGCGTTGCTAGAGCTAATGGACAATCTGTGCCGGCTGGGATGGTTATAGATAAAGATGGTCGAGATAGCACTGATCCAAATGCTTTTTATGATGGCGGATCAATTCTTCCGTTTGGTGGGCATAAGGGTTATTGCATGAGTCTTTTCATCGAACTAGTTGGGGGAGCCTTATCAGGAGGACATGCTGCTATGGCTACTGGCTATACCCGCGGAAATGGCACGGTATTGATAGCGATGGACCCAGATAGCTTTGTGGGAAGTGCGGTATTCGAAGCGGAAATCGCTGAGTCAGCAGCGAAAATAAAGAGTACGAGGCCAGCCAAACCAGAGAGCCCAGTATTACTTCCTGGTGAAGTTGAGAATCAA
>RGYL01000052.1 GCA_010032085.1 Actinomycetota bacterium | reverse complement strand
TTATGCCGGAATATGTCACTCCGATATTCATCAAGTAAGAGAGGAATGGGGTCCAGCTCTTTACCCAATGGTTCCTGGACATGAAATTGTCGGAATAGTTACCGAAGTTGGGTCCTCAGTCACGAAGTTTCGCGTCGGAGATCGAATTGGAGTTGGCGTCTTTATAGATTCATGTCGTAACTGCACCAACTGCAACCGCGGGCTTGAGCAGTATTGTCGAAATGGAATGACTGGTACGTATAACGGTTACGAACGAGATGGAAAGACGATTGCTTTTGGTGGATATTCAAATTACTTTGTAATAAATGAGCGTTACGCGGTCACAATTCCAAAAAATCTTGAACTTGCCGGCGTTGCGCCACTGCTTTGCGCAGGTATCACTCTCTACTCCCCCATTCGTCATTGGAAAGTTGGGCCAGGATCGCGAGTAGGAGTGATGGGGCTAGGCGGATTGGGCCATATGGGTGTGAAGTTTGCTGCCGCCTTAGGGGCGGAGGTCACTGTTTTTAGCCATTCCCAGGGAAAACACGATGATGCCCTTGCAATGGGTGCGAAACACTTTGTTGTTACAAAAGAAGCAGAATGGAATAAGAATTTATTGAAGAGCTTCGACTTAATACTAAATACGGTTTCAGCCGAGGTTGATATTGACTCCTATCTTCAACTACTAGATACCGATGCCACGATGGTGATTATTGGCCTACCCGGTAAACCTTACGCAATCAACGCGGGAACGATGCTCAACGGTCGTCGCAACCTCGCTGGATCAATGATTGGCGGTATGCCAGAACTGCAAGAAATGCTCGATTTTTGCGGGGAAAGATCGATCTTGAGTGATGTGGAGGTCATCTCAGCCGATTACATCAACACTGCGTACGAGCGTGCGGTAGCTAGCGATGTGAAATATCGCTTTGTTATTGATGCGAAAACTTTTTAATCCCTAAAACTGCACCGCAACCGCTGCGATTATCGGCGCGAGCGCTAAAGCAGGTAACAAGTTTCCAATAGCAATATCCTTAATGCGAAGTAGTTTTAATCCGATGCCAATTAAGAGGACTCCTCCCGTAGCTGTCATCGCAACTACTTGATAATCCAAAAGAACAGAGCCCAGCGCCAGTCCGACTAATGTCCATAAACCTTGATAGAGAGCGACTGGTATCGCCGAGAAGGCAACTCCCCAGCCAAGTGCAGCCGCAAAGGCGATCGAGGCAAAGAAATCAAGTGTGCTCTTGAGAAGAAGTTGCTCAACGCCAGTGCTCATGCCATCGCTGATGCTGCCCAATATGGCGAGCGGGCCAATTACAAAGAGAAGAGAAGCGGTTACGAACCCTTCGACAAACGAGGATTCACCCGTATCAAATCGACGCTTGAGTGAACTCCCTAAGTTCTCAAGTCGCATCTCAAGATTAAGAAATGAACCCAGCAACCCACCGAGAATTAGTGCAGCAAGAATCACCAAGATTGGTCCACCAGTTGGAAGTATCGAGACAAATTCGGAGTCCCAAAGTGAAATAAGAGCTGAAGCCGCGCTGATCAAAGTAATGATCCCGAGGATGTCAGTAAGTAGATTTCGCGTTCGCTCTGTAAAACGTTTGCCCGCAATCTTGCCTGTCACGGTACCGATAAGGATTGCGATTACATTAATCACAGTCCCAATTCCTATAAACACCTATGGAGTCTACGCTAGGGTTGAATTGTGAGAGCGTTTCTACGGATCTTTACGCCACATAAAACTGTGCCTCACATGTCCTGGACGGCCTCTCATCGTTGGGATATCTCCGGTAAAAGGATTTCGATACTCTTTTCTGGACTCTTAGTTTTTGGTCTGGGCGACTCACTTCTTATCAAATCTGAATTAGGAAATGCTCCTTGGTCAGTACTGGCGCAGGGAATCTCGAAACAACTTGAAATTTCGATTGGTCTGTCAACTTTGCTTGTGAGTGCGCTAGTTCTGGCCCTCTGGTTGCCCTTGAAGGAGCGACCCGGTTTTGGAACAGTTTCAAATATTTTGATTGTTGCTGGTGCGATTGATTTAGGAATGCACATTTTCCCTGCCCAAGACTTTTTACCACTAAGAATTTCATATGTTCTCATCGGTATCGTCATGGTCGGTATCGGAACTGCGGTCTATTTATCTTGTGGACTTGGGCCAGGACCTCGCGATGGCTGGATGACCGCTCTGCACGTGAGAACCGGGGTAAGAGTTGGACGAGTTCGCCTTGGCATAGAGCTCTTTGTATTGGCGCTCGGATGGCTTCTTGGTGGCACCCTAGGAGTGGGCACTGCGCTATTTGCGCTACTTATCGGCCATTCCGTTGCCATATCCCTTGGTGTCGTATCCCGAATTACTCCTCGGTAGGACTTAGGTTTAAGCCTTCCCTCAGCCCGTGGACTGCCTCCACGCGGTGTCGCAACCACCACCGTTAAAAAATTAGCGATCTCTCACCTTTGGTGAGATGGAAGGAAGAAATGCTGGATAAATTCTTCAAAATATCTGAACGCGGTTCAACTGTAGGTACCGAGATTCGTGGCGGAATTGTCACCTTCTTCACCATGGCCTACATCGTTGCGCTCAATCCCTTGATCATTGGTCTGGCCAAGGATGCCGATGGTAAATACATCGGTGGCGGAGATGCTCCGAACCTCGCACTTATTGCTGCTGCAACTGCATTAGTTGCAGGAGTTCTCTCAATCCTCATGGGCGTTGTGGCAAATTTCCCACTCGCGCTCGCCACCGGATTGGGTCTAAATACCTTCGTTGCCGTCGGTATTGCCTCACAGATGACTTGGAAAGATGCAATGGGATTAGTAGTCCTAGAAGGCATCATCATCACGGTCTTGGTTCTAACTGGCTTTAGAACAGCGGTTTTCCGCGCAGTTCCAACGCAGTTAAAGATCGCAATCTCGGTCGGTATCGGTTTATTCATCGCCTTAATCGGACTTGTCGATTCTGGTTTTGTTCGCCGTACCGCACAAGGCCCAGTCCCTGTCACTCTTGGTGATGGCGGCGAGTTAGTTGGATGGCCGATAGTCGTATTTGCTTTCGGTCTCTTTTTAACCATCGGTCTCATGATCCGCAAGATTAAGGCCGCTCTACTTCTTGGCATTGTCGTTTCGACCGGATTAGCAATCGCCATCGAAAACGCATTCAAGATTGGCCCGCTATTTGATGGCACCAACACTAACCCGAAAGGATGGAACCTAAACGTTCCAGCTCTTCCTTCTGACGTTGTAGCAACTCCAAACTTCTCTTTGCTTGGAGATTTCAACCTCTTTGGATCTTTCGAGCGCGTTCCGCTGATTACGGCGTTACTTCTCGTTTTTACACTCTTGCTCGCTGACTTCTTCGACACTATGGGAACAATGACTGCTATCGGTCAAGAATCTGGATTGAACGATAAGGATGGAACTCCGCCAAAGGCAGAGAGAATTCTTCTTGTTGATTCTCTTGGTGCGATGGCCGGAGGCGCAGCATCAGTATCCAGCAATACTTCCTATATTGAATCCGCATCGGGCGTAGGAGAAGGTGCAAGAACCGGACTCGCTTCAGTTGTAACTGGCGTGCTCTTCTTGTTGACCACTTTCCTCTCACCACTAGTTGCGATCATTCCTTACGAAGCAGCAGTACCAGCACTCATCATCGTAGGTTTCTTGATGATGACCCAGATCAAGTCGATTGATTGGGAAGATTATGGAATCGCAATTCCAGCCTTCCTAACTATCATCTTGATGCCATTTACTTACAACATCTCTGTAGGTATTGGCGCTGGCTTCGTTTCATATGTCGTCATTCGTCTCTTCCAGGGAAGAATGAAAGATGTACATCCACTTCTACTATTGGTTGCAGGTCTCTTCATGGTTTACTTCTTGAGCGACCCAATCAATACTTGGATTGGATAGTACTTTCTGATCTAGAAAAGTGGGGCTCGGGAAACCGGGCCCCACTTCATTTCACCAACGAATTACTTCCTTGCCATTAGCTTGCAGGATTCGATTAACCGCCGAAAAAGGCTTCGATCCGAGAAAACCCCTATGAGCCGATAAGGGGCTGGGATGGACGCCCTCAATTCGAAAGTCCTCGCGAAAGAGTGGGGCTAATTCTCGGGCAGAATTTCCCCAGAGCAGCGCCACGGTTCCTTTATCCGCGCAAATTTGTGCAACATCGCGAGTAAACGCTTCCCATCCAAGACCTGCGTGAGAACCGCTCTCCCCTGCTGATACCGTTAAAACACGATTTAGAAGCATCACCCCTTGATCGGCCCATCGAGTTAGATCACCATCGGCGCTTTCAGTTGAACCTAAATCCGTCAAGATCTCCTTTTGAATATTCATTAAGGAACCAGGTAGTCCAGATTTTCGTGGCGAGACTGAGAATGAAAGCCCGCAAGCATCTTGGGCATTGGGGTATGGATCTTGGCCAATGATTATCACTTTGACCTCATCCGGCGGAATTTCCAAAGCTCGGAAAACAAACTTCCGATCCGGCAGGATGCGCTCGCCTAAATCAGCACGGCGCGCAAGCTCTCTTCCAATCTCGTTTATCTTCTCTTCATGGATGGCAAGCAAGCTTCGCCAAAATTCTGGAATCTGCTGGAAGAGCACTAGCGCCTTGAGAGCGCTGTATATCGCCCATCCTCATTTCGTACCTCGACGTTTACATTGAAAAGTGAATTTAGGTTTATAGAAGTTATGACTTGAGCTATTTCACCGCTCGCAAAATCTGCTCCATCTTTTAAAAGCAACGCATGCGTTGTTCCAACCGGAATCTCTTCGATGTGATGGGTCACAATAATTGAGGCCGGAGAGTTCTCCACATCGAGATAGTTCGAAATTCGATTGAGTATGTCTTCTCGGCCGCCCAAATCGAGGCCGGCAGCGGGCTCATCAAGAAGGAGAACTTCTGGATCTGTCATAAGCGAACGCGCAATCTGTACTCGCTTCCGTTCTCCTTCACTTAAGGTTCCATAAGTTCTGCCAGCTAATTCACGAACCCCGAAAATATCGAGAAGTGCTTTTGCTCGAGACTCATCCCATAAGTCATACTCTTCATTCCATCGACCAGCTATTGCGTAAGCAGCTGTGAGAACTAAATCCATGACGAGTTCTTCAGCGGGAAGAAGTTCTTGAAGTGCGCTGGAAGCAAGGCCAATCCGAGGCCTTAACTCAAAAAGATCAACCGCCCCAATGCGATTGCCTAAAACCCTCACCTCTCCTTTAGTTGGATGCAGATACGCCCCAAGCAATTGGAGCAATGTGGTTTTCCCGGCGCCGTTTGGACCAATAATTACCCATCGCTGCCCTGGTTCAAGGCGCCAGCTAATCGGGCCAAGAATATTTCGCCCCTCCCGAGTAACAACTACATCTTTTAACTCAAGCAGGGCGGTCATGAGGGAAAGATACCGGCTTAACAAGGAGAGTTGATTTTAAAATGACTAAAATGGCGAAGTGTCTGCTACTCCATTACTAACTGCCCGGGCGTTAATTCTCGCTTCTGGGCCTACTAGTCCCAATGCACACCAAGTTATCGAAAAGGCTTTGCAGGATTTCATACATGAAAAGGGAGAAAGTCAGCGCATTGACTTAGGTGGAAGAACTATCTTGGCAATGGAAATCAAATTAGACCCAGCCCACGCCATCGCTATTGCTGATGAGCTTGAGGTTATGGGCAAGAGGGCAAATCTTGATATCGCGATGGAGATTCTTTGAAATATCGCCTTGTACTCTCTGATGTAGATTCAACACTCATTGAACAAGAAGTTATTGATTTATTGGCTCAACGAAGTGGACATGGGCAAGAGGTCGCAAAGATTACCCGCGCAGCTATGGCCGGAGAACTAGATTTTCAATCCGCCCTTATTGAAAGAGTTGGATGTTTAAAAGGAATTTCACTTGAAGTCCTAAAGGAGGTCGCCTCAGAGATAAAGCTTTCACCCGGTGCCCTGGAGTTGCGCGCGTTTTGCAGAGAGAAAGGTATTGCCTTCGGTGCCGTCACTGGTGGTTTCTATCAAATTTTAAATCAGATTCCTTTCTTTTGTGAATTGGATTTTCTCCGGGCAAACTCGTTGCAAGTCGAAGCAGGACATTTGACTGGACAGGTCGAGGGAAACATTGTTGATCAACGGGCTAAGGCGCATTTCTTAGCTGAGTTCGCTGAACAAAGAATGGTGCCGATGGCGGCCTG
>RGYL01000051.1 GCA_010032085.1 Actinomycetota bacterium | reverse complement strand
CGTCACTTATTCAAAGATGAAGTGCGTGAGGTAGGCATGCAATTAGGTCTTCCAACGGAAATAGTCTGGCGTCAACCATTCCCAGGTCCGGGCCTTGCGATTCGAATAGTCGGTGAAGTTACTCAAGAAAGACTTAGAATCTTGCGCTCAGCCGACTTTATTGCGCGCCAAGAATTACAATTCGCAGGTCTCGATCGGCAAATCTGGCAATGTCCAGTAGTTCTTCTCGCTGACGTTAGAAGCGTAGGAGTACAAGGGGATGGTCGAACCTATGGCCACCCGATTGTGCTTCGCCCTGTAACTAGCGAGGATGCGATGACTGCGGATTGGGCGCGAGTTCCGAGTGAAGTTTTGGCACGAATTTCTACTCGGATAACAAATGAAGTAAGAGAAGTAAATCGTGTGGTTCTAGATGTCACATCTAAACCACCAGGAACAATTGAATGGGAGTGATTCGGTAGATGTCAGTATCGACTCGCAGCAAGAGCTTAGCTCTAGCGCTTCTACTCTCACTCATTTCCTCCTTACTTTTATCTGCTACTCCTGCAAGCGCAGATGAAAAAGAAGATAAAGATCGAGTTAAGTGTCGCTCCACAAAAGTTCTTGCCCAAGTGAATAAGAAAGTTAGCCCTCCAACCACACTCCTAAAGCGAGCTCCAAGGCTAATTACTATTTCTACTAATTGTGGAACGATTGCAATTCGTACTTACTTCCGCGAAGCTCCACTCACCGTTACAGCACTCACGACATTAATTAATTCTGGTTACTACACACGGACTCAATGCCATCGCCTATCGACCAAGGGAATAAATTGGGTGCAATGCGGTGATCCAACCGCGACTGGTTTGGGTGATCCTGGGTTTAGTTACAAGGATGAAAATCTCCCCGAGGTTGGTGAAAATAACTATCCCCGCGGAACTGTCGCGATGTCTAACTTCGGCAGACCGGACACAAATGGCAGCCAGTTCCTCTTGTTCTATGAGGATACGACACTACGGTCACCAAATTACACAATCTGGGGCGAGATAATTTCAGGGATTGAAATTATTGAACATATTGCTGCGGGTGGCGTAAAAGGTGGTAATTCCGAAGGTGTTCCTGTTAGAACTCTCGTGATAGAGCGTATAACTCTCCGCTAGTTTGTATCAATAACTTTAAATATTTCAGCAACGCGTCCCACGGGTAATCCTTGCGCTGTGGCATTACGCTCGCCCCAACTTCTTACCATCGCTTCCAACTCCGCATTATGAGCGGTCTGACTTACATGAGCCTTTAGAGCGGCAATCTTCTTTGGAAAAGTATCCGTTATATCTACAAAGTGATTCGGAGTTGGCGAACTAGTTATCCAAACTTCTTTGACACGCCACGGCTCAAAGCCGGCCTCCTTAAGGTCTGTGAATGCGTAAGGATTTCGAGCATCTGGATAAACAGCTTGGATTGCAACTTCACCAGCTGCGAGATGATCGGGGTGGCTGGCAAAAATCCGCTCATAATTTCGTTCTGGTGATTGGATCACCATCCGATCTGGCTTGGATTTTCTTATCTCTCTAACAATCTCTTTACGCAACTCAATTGTAGGTACGAGCCAACCATCGCGATGATTCAAAAAGGTGATATCTGAAACTCCAAGTGCAGCACCTGCGTCACGCTGTTCTCGTTGCCTTACTTTCGCCATTTCTTCAAGAGGAACATCTGATTCCTCACCACCTTGATCACCATTAGTAATAATGCAATAAGAGACTGATATTCCCTTTGCTGTCCATTGAGCAATGGTTCCGCCGGCTCCGAAATCACAATCATCGGGATGCGCCATAACTACGAGAATGCGCTTTATTTCATCATCGGCTAGCGGAGTCACCGCCGTATTCTAGACTTGTTTATATGTCTAACAGATTGCTTGAAGGGTTAAACCCCGAACAAGAATCTGCGGTCACACATCAAGGTGGACCTCTCTTAGTAGTAGCCGGAGCTGGCTCGGGAAAAACACGAGTACTTACAAGAAGAATCGCTTATCTTCTTGCCGAGCGCGGCGTTGAGCCCTTTGAAATTCTCGCAATTACATTTACAAATAAAGCGGCTGGGGAGATGAAAGAGCGAGTTGCAGCACTGGTAGGAAAGCGCGCTAAAGCGATATGGGTCTCCACCTTTCACTCTGCTTGCGTTCGCATTCTTCGTCAAGAAGGAACTCGTTTAGGTTTTTCAACTTCATATTCGATTTACGACCAAGCAGATAGCGTGCGATTAGTGACCTTGGTGATGCGAGATCTAAATTTAGATCAAAAACGATATAACCCAAGAGCTGTCGCTGCACTGATTTCAAATGCGAAGAATGAATTACTCGGTCCCGCAGATTATCGGAATGCAACCACAAATCACTTTGAAGAGATTGTTGCGGAAGTTTATGCGATTTACCAACAGCGCTTAACCAGCGCCAATGCTATGGATTTTGATGATTTGATTATGAAGACGGTAGAAGTTCTCCAGAAATTCCCTGATGCGAGAGCCCGTTATCGAACTCGATTCAAACATATCTTGGTAGATGAATACCAGGATACAAATCATGCCCAATACATACTTATTAGAGAGCTAGTCGGAACTGATCGCGATGGAATTCCGGCTGCTGAACTATGTGTGGTTGGAGATGCCGATCAATCAATTTACGGCTTCCGGGGCGCAACAATTCGAAACATTCTGCAATTTGAAGAGGATTACCCTGATGCCACCACGATTCTTTTAGAACAGAATTATCGCTCCACCCAGAACATCTTAAGCGCCGCAAATTCGGTAATCTCTAAGAACGAATCGCGTAAAGAGAAGAATCTTTGGTCAGATGCAGGAAGTGGTCGCAAACTAACTGGATTTGTGGCTGAGAACGAACATCACGAAGCTGAATTTGTTCGAGATGAGCTATTTAAGTTAAGTAATGAAGGAATATCTAAGTTTGGTGAGACCGCAATTTTCTATCGTACAAACGCCCAATCCCGCGTATTCGAAGAGGTCTTTATGCGTTCAGCCGTCCCCTACAAAGTTGTTGGAGGTGTTCGCTTTTACGAACGGAAAGAGATTAAGGACTTGCTCGCTTACTTGCGGGTTTTAGTAAATCCTAATGATGAAGTTTCACTACGCCGAATTATAAATACTCCTAAACGTGGTATCGGAGATCGCGCACTTGATGCAATTGATGATTTAGCCAAACGGGATTCCATCTCTTTTTGGCAAGCACTCTCCATGAGTACATCAACTGATGTAACTCCTCGAGCCAATGCATCCATCCAGGCTTTTGTATCGATGCTTGTTGCGCTACAGGTTTTGGTGGAAGCAAATAGACCGCCATCAACAATCGCGGCTGCAATCTTGGAACAATCAGGTTTATTGGAAGAATTACGCGCTAGCCATGATCCCCAAGATGAGGTGCGCGTTGAGAATCTAGAGGAATTGGTTGCAGTTATTGAAGAATATGAAGAACGCGCCGTGAGCGAGGGTGAACGCGCAACGCTCGCAGGATTTCTAGAGGAAGTTTCACTCGTTGCAGATGCAGATGAAATACCTGAGGGCGATGATCACGGTGGCGTGGTAACACTTATGACCCTACATACGGCTAAAGGATTGGAATTTCCCACCGTATTTTTAACCGGGATGGAGGAGGGAGTTTTCCCGCACTCTCGAACTTTGGGTGAAAAAAATGAACTTGAAGAGGAGCGGAGATTGGCATACGTGGGCCTAACGAGAGCGCGCGAGCGACTATATCTTTCGCGAGCTGAATATCGCTCGGCCTGGGGCGCACCAAATTACAACCCACCATCTAGATTTCTAGAGGAAATCCCAGAACAACTAATTGATTGGAATAAGTCGGAGAGTGGATTTACTACACCACCAATCACTAGAAAAAAGTTTTCATCACCACCCCCGCCGCGCGCCACAGGAAAACAGAGCTCGGGCCTACAACTATCAGTTGGCGATCGCGTATCACATGACACATTTGGTTTAGGTACTGTGATTGCAGTCTCAGGTGAAGGAGAGAAGGCCGAAGCGACGATTAATTTCGGAACATATGGAGAGAAGCGATTGTTGCTCCGTTATGCCCCAGTAGATAAGTTATGACCCATGGACCTATTTGAATATCAGGCCCGAGATCTTTTTGAAGCAAAAGGCGTTCCAGTACTTGGCGGCGCTGTTGCTAGCACCCCAGAAGAAGCTCGCTCTGCTGCGCAACGTTTGGGTGGAAAGGTAGTTGTTAAGGCACAAGTAAAGATTGGTGGACGCGGCAAAGCAGGTGGCGTAAAACTGGCAGAAAATGCTGATGATGCCTTTGAGAAAGCTAAAGCAATTTTGGGCATGGATATTAAAGGTCACGTCGTTAGAAAAGTGATGATTGCCGAGGCGGCTCCCATCGAAAGTGAGTATTACCTTGCGATTCTTCTTGATCGTGCAGCGCGTTCATTTTTAGTGATGGCTTCGGTGGCCGGTGGAATGGATATTGAAGAAGTTGCTCATAAGACCCCAGAAAAACTGGCTCGAGTACATATAGATGTAAATGAGGGCTTAAGTAAAGAAAAGGCAGTTGAGATTATTAAACAAGGTGCATTTCCAGCCGACGTAATGGAGAAAGTTGCTGATGTTCTCGTACTACTCTGGAAAACTTTCCAGGAATCTGACGCAACATTGGTAGAAGTAAACCCACTTGTTAAAACATCCGATGGCCGGATAATCGCTTTAGATGGAAAAGTTACTCTTGATGACAATTCCGCATTCCGTCACCCAGATCATGAAGCTTTGATAGATCATGCCGCTACTAATCCGCTAGAAGCTCTCGCAAAAGAGAAGGATTTGAATTACGTAAAGCTAGAAGGTGAAGTTGGTGTAATCGGAAACGGCGCCGGCTTAGTGATGAGTACGCTCGATGTAGTTGCTTATGCGGGCGAAAAATATGGAGTAAAACCAGCAAACTTCCTTGATATCGGTGGGGGAGCCTCCGCTCAGGTTATGGCTGATGGTCTATCAATAATTTTGGGAGATCCTGCTGTGCGCTCCGTCTTTGTAAATGTCTTTGGCGGCATAACTGCTTGCGATGCCGTAGCAAATGGAATTATTCAAGCCCTTGAAATGTTGGGCGAAAAGGCAACTAAGCCTCTTGTTGTAAGACTTGATGGAAATAATGTCCTTGAGGGGCGAAGAATTCTCAACGAAGCTAAACATCCTTTAGTAGAACAAGTCGATACGATGGATGGAGCAGCTGCGCGCGCTGCAGAATTGGCGGCGAAGCGATGACAATTTTTATTGATGCAAATACAAAGGTAATAGTCCAGGGAATGACTGGGTCGGAAGGTACAAAACATACAAGGCGCATGATTGCTAGTGGCACAAAAATTGTTGGGGGAGTAACTCCTGGCAAAGGTGGCCAGATCGTTGAAATTGAAGGTAAAAAACTGCCAGTCTTCAATACCGTTAGCGAAGCTGTCGCGGCGACCGGCGCAAACGCTTCAGTCGTCTTTGTACCACCAAAGTTTGCCAAGGCTGCGGTCATCGATGCGATAGATGCGAAGCTTCCTCTAGTAGTTGTTATTACTGAAGGAATTCCAGTTCACGACACAGCCGCATTTTTTGCATACTCCCAGAGCAAAGGAACTACTCGAATCATCGGACCAAACTGCCCCGGGCTAATCTCTCCTAGCAAGTGCAATATCGGAATCACACCAGCCGATATCACCGGCCCTGGAAAGATTGGCTTAGTTTCAAAGTCGGGAACACTCACCTACCAGATGATGTATGAACTTAGGGATATCGGCTTCTCAACTGCAGTTGGAATTGGTGGCGATCCAATTATTGGCACAACTCATATCGATTGCTTAAAGGCGTTTCAAGATGATCCAGAAACCGAAGCGATAGTAATGATTGGCGAGATTGGCGGGGATGCAGAAGAACGGGCAGCAGCTTTTATTAAAGAATACGTTACAAAGCCGGTAGTTGGATATGTAGCTGGCTTCACTGCTCCAGAAGGAAAAACTATGGGTCATGCCGGAGCGATAGTTTCTGGCTCTTCCGGCACTGCAGAGGCAAAGAAAGTTGCACTTGAGGCAGCTGGAGTAAAGGTCGGAAAAACCCCTAGCGAAACGGCGAGATTACTCCGCGAAATCTTAAGCGCTTAGTAATTTAATGAATCGAATAATCCGAGTTGGCATCCAA
>RGYL01000006.1 GCA_010032085.1 Actinomycetota bacterium | reverse complement strand
AAGAATTGAATTGAAGTGGAGTCATCGTCTCCAATATGTCGATCTGCGCAACGCAGATCTTAAGAATTGTTCTTATACGCCCCAGGACTGAGAGGGCGCGGTGCGTATCCCCCGCTGTTAATGATGCTTGCGCCGCTTTAAACTCATGAATCAGTTCTTTGAACCAAAGTTCATATGTTTGATGAATTACGATAAAAAGTAATTCATCATGCTCCGGCCCTGCAGAAAGTGGCTCTTGCAAGGAGAGCAACTCATTAACCTTTAGATACGAGCTATAACTGAGGGCTTTTTCATCGCTCATGTGACTCGCGACTCCCCGACCGAAACTTTCTCATATTGGCGATTGGCGACGAGGTCGCGCATCCGAGCGAAACCATCAAAAACTTCGCAGTAAGAAGTTGCGAGTGGTGAAATTGCCAGACGAATCGAATTAGGGGTTCGATAGTCGGCCACGGTATTGGCATATTTACGCAGAGCGATAGAGATCTGCTCTGCGTGAGGATGGGAAATTGTTATATGGCCACCACGTTGACTCGCCTCTCTTGGAGTAATAAGGGTGAACCCCAGAGGCGCTAACCATTCATCATGAAGTTCAATCATCAGCGCGGTGCCTATGGCCGCCTTCGCGGCGATCGCACCAATTCCAGCCTCTTCAATCATCGCAAATGATGAATTGATGCAACGCAATCCCAAGATTGAGGGGCTTGCAATTTGAAATCCTCTAATTGATAAATCTTTTTCAAAGATAGGACCCATAGCGAATTGATCTCGTTGTGCAAACCAGCCTTGAATTGATGGTTGCAATTCATTCTGAAGAGATTTATTTACATACAACCAAGCCGGCGCTCCAGGGCCAGAATTTCCATACTTGTAAGTACAACCAACAGCTAAATCAACTTGATCTTTATCAAAATTCATTTCAATGGAACCAACGGCGTGCGCGGCATCCCAGAGAACTAAAGCCCCAAACTTATGGATTAGTTCGGTTAAGGTTCGAACATTTTGCCTTGCGCCAGAGCGATATTGAATTACCTGCAGACTCACCAGCGCCACATCTTCATCTAGATAGCTAGCCAAAAGTTCTTCAGTAATTACTTCATTTACAGAAATCTTAGGATCTTCATTATCTATAACTATCAACTCAAGTTGATGCTCTTTGGCCAAACCTTGGAGGATGTAGCGATCGGTCGGGAAATTAGCCGCATCTGTAATTATTTTCCTTCGCCCTGGACGGGCCTTGATCGCCGCAGAAGCGAGTTGATAGATATTTACCGAGGTGGTGTCACAAGCTAGGACTTGTCCTGGGGCCGCGCCTAACGCGCTTCGCCCGATTAGATTTCCAGAATGCTGCGCCTCATCAATCCAATGTGACCAACCAACGACGACTTCTCGCCCCCACTCGTCATGGAGGAAATCATTTAGCGCCTTAACTGTTATATGCGGAAGGCGTCCTAAGGAATTTCCATCTAAATAACATGTTCCTGGGTCAGTTATTACAAAGCGCTTCTTGAATTCTTTTAAGGGATCTTGTTGATCGAGAGATTGGGCGCGAGAGCGATCCATATCGCAAGTCTACGACTCTAAGTTAGCGGAGAATTCCAATCAGGATTTGTATGCCAAAGAAGAGAACTATGAAGGATAGGTCGAGGGCAACTGGTCCCATTCGAAGCGGTGGAATAAATCTTCGGACAAATGACAATGGCTTATCGGTCAGGATATAGATCATCTCGGCGAGAGGCATGATGATTCCACGCGGTCTCCAGCTCGGTCGAAATAGCCTTATGTAATCAAGCACTAAGCGCGCAAAAAGTGCAAGCAGAAAGATATTGAGTGCAAAAATTATCCAGGAAGTGAAATTAACCAAAGTCTTTAATCCAAGACCTTAACTTTGATTAAAGAGACTTGCTTGAGCTGCGGCAGATTTCTCCTCGCCGGTAACGGCAACATTCGGCGGAGTTAGAAGAAATACTTTTGCAGTAATTCGCTCAATCGTTCCAGCATGTCCAAAGACCAAACCTGAGGCAAAGTCAATTAAGCGCTTGCGCTCTGAATCTTCCATTTCACTTAAGTTCATGATTACCGGATTACCTTCACGGTAGTACTCGCCAATGGCACGGGCTTCGCTATAGACGCGTGGTGAGATATTAATGATGCGATCCATGCTCACTGTAGTAGGCACGGAACGAAGAACTGGGGAATCAACTTCCTTCTTCTTGGTACGCGCGACAGGTGCGATTTGAGCTCGCGCCGGAGCTTGCTCGATCTCTTCGCTCTCGGTTAGACCAAGGTAGTCAGTGAATTTCTTCATCGGATTTGTCATGCGTGAATTTTACGGTTGGGACTATCTCGAACCGAGGATTGAACTTCCAATTCGGATATGTGTCGCTCCATAGCGAAGGGCAACTCGGAAATCACCGCTCATTCCAGCGGAGATATATGTCGCATCGCCCTTTAAATTTCTAAGTTCCTTAGATCGCTCTTCAAGGAGGGCAAAACTTGGACCGGGTTCAACCCCTAGCGGTGCTACCCCCATGACTCCCTTTAAATCAAGATTTTCAAGTTGCAGAATCTCAGATGCAAATGTCAACAAGTTATCGCTCTCTATGCCACTTCGATTCTCATTGCCTGGATCTAGATTTATCTGGACTAGTACCTCTTGACGTTTTCCCAGCTCCCGCGCCGCCACATCGATTTTGCGGGCATGAGATAAATCGTCCAGAGAGTGGATCAAGTCGGCCCAACCTACAATTGAGCGAATCTTCTTGCTCTGAATCCCCCCTTGAAAGTGCCATACAGCGTCATCCTTTAGAGCAGCAGATTTCATCGCTCCTTCTTCATCGCGATTCTCACCAAAATTCCGCTCACCTAATTCATAAAGAATCTCCACATCACTTATGGGAAAAGTCTTCGTGACCACAATAAGCGTTGCATGGGTGGGAATTTGCTCGCGCACTGCTGTGAGCGCTCCAGATATTTCATCCTTTCGATTCATATCCAAATCACCCCCGCTTGCCGCCCAGTCCGACTCGCATTTCGGTATGAGAAATATCCCGGGTCATGCTTTACGCACTCTTTCGAGTACTCAAATGCAATTCCTTCTCTCGCAAGATTCGCTCTCAATCCGCCTGCGATATCTAGTGAGTGTTTTTCGATACTTGTGGCTGCGTCAGGGTTTTTTTCAATAACCTCTTCATAAGTTTTCAAGTCAACCTCATAGCAATCAGCACAAATAGAGGGGCCGAGTTCGGCGCTGATCTCATCTCGCCTTATCCCAGCGCTCTCAAAAAATTTAAGGGTTGCTTCCATCACTCCCGCTACTAATCCCCGCCGCCCTACATGAACAGCGGCAATGGCGTTGGTGGACTTTAAAAGTAGTGGTGTGCAATCAGCCACCAAAACAACAAGGGCGATTCCCGGAGTAGAGGTAAATAGTGCATCGGCTGTTGGCTCTAGTGAGCTATTGGAGTTTTCATCAATAACCGCGACAGAATTTCCATGAACTTGGTTCATAAAAAATACTTTTTCGGCTTCTGTTCCAATCCGATTGGCCAATGTCCCGCGATTAGAACGCACTGAATCAGGATCATCGCCAACATGTAGCGCTAAATTGAAGGAATCAAATGGCGCAGCACTCACGCCACCAGCGCGAGTGGTGAAAAGTGTTTGGGGCATCCCTACTTCATGAAGTCGGGCACATCAAGATCATCTTGTGCCACTAATTCTTCAAAGGTGATCCGGCGACGGGGTTTCTCTTCCGGATCTGCAATTGCAACTTTAATTGGATCGTTGGCTGGAATAGGGTCGGCTTGGCCATTTAGCCCTGCGGTAGAAATGACTGGAACTGAGAGACGCTTTGGGGCGCCACCATCAAAGCCCGCGGCGATAACAGTTACCCGCACCTCATCGCCAAGAGAATCATCAATCACCGTTCCAAATATGATGTTGGCATCAGGGTGAGCGCACTTTGAGACCATATTTGCAGCTTCGCTAATTTCGAAAAGTCCTAAATCAGAGCCACCCGCAATTGAAAGTAGAACTCCGTGAGCCCCTTCAATGGAAGCCTCAAGAAGTGGTGATGAGATCGCAAGTTCGGCAGCGCGAGTAGCACGAGCCTCGCCGCGCGCAGAACCAATTCCCATAAGAGCCGAACCCGCTCCATCCATAACACTCTTCACATCTGCAAAATCAAGATTTATAAGTCCAGGTGTTGTAATCAGATCTGTGATGCCTTGAACGCCAGAGAGAAGTACTTGGTCTGCGGTCTTAAATGCTTCGGGTGCAGATATTGAGCGATCAGAGATTGAAAGTAATCTCTCATTTGGAATAACGATGAGCGTATCGACCTCACTTCGCAACTCTTCGATACCAATTTCTGCTTGGGAGGCGCGTCGCTTTCCTTCAAAATTAAATGGACGGGTAACAACACCAACAGTTAGCGCTCCGAGTTCTTTGGCAATCTTGGCAACAATGGGTGCGCCACCTGTTCCAGTTCCGCCACCTTCACCGGCGGTAATAAAGACCATATCTGAACCACGTAAAACTTCTTGGATTTCTTCGGTGTGATCAATCGCTGCCTGTTTGCCAACTTCTGGATTTGCGCCGGCTCCAAGACCGCGCGTTAATTTTCTTCCGATATCTAATTTCACATCTGCATCACTCATGAGAAGCGCCTGTGCATCAGTGTTGATGGCGATAAATTCGACGCCCTTTAAACCAGCGTCAATCATTCGATTGACAGCGTTAACTCCGCCGCCACCAATACCAACAACTTTTATTACTGCTAAATAATTCTGTGGTGTTGCCACGATTTGCCTCTCTTTTAACCCTAATTCTCAACTTTAGACTTAGGGTTTCCCCGAAGTGTGCGCGCAAAAGTAGGCGGGCAGCCATGCACTAGCAAACACCGACACGAAAGAAGTGACGAAATTTTGCTGCCGAATTTTTTAGGAGTTATTTGAAACTATCGGTGATGTTGGCGAACTCAAATCAATTCGTTTCACATTTTTATTTGCCTTTAGCTCTAGCAAACGATTCATTACTTCAAATTTCAGATCTAGTTCTTTGACACTTCCCCACGAAATATCCAATTCACGCCCGTTTATCCGCACCTGGCTGCGCAACGTCTCTCGATTTGGGGCGGCAATGCTCTTTAACTCGGCTCCTGAATCCTTGAGCGCCGCGATGAGCACGTTTACATCCTCCTTTAGGGCTTTCTCATCAAAACCGAGCAAGAGTGTTGGTAGGGATAGCCAGTCAACATCGCCACTCTTGGCCGCTTTTGCAACCTCTTCCCTGGGGACATAGAAAATCTCCAGGTCAGTGCTTAAGAATGAGGCCTCACTTGGGTTGGCACTTGTGATGGCCTGACTAGCATCAAGTTGGGCAAGTGCTGCGCGCGGTGAGACCGAAACCTTTACCTCTCCAGAGAAAAAATTCCTCTTTACGCGGACATCATCTACCCAGATTAATTCCCGAAGGCGAAGTGCGACAGCGCGCCGATCTACCCGAGCAATTGGTTTACCAATGATTATCGGGTTAGTACCTTCAGCTAATTTCGCATTTAACTCCTTAACAATCCCTTGGTTCTTTTCATCAATTGTTACTTTCTTAACGGGAAGCACTTCAGACCAGCCCAGTAAATATGAAGCGCCCACTACGACAAGGGCAACTATCGGAATTGCTATCCGCTTCATAAGTTCTCAACAATTAGCGGAGCAAGGGAGCTGACATCCCCAGCGCCCAAGGTAAGAACTACATCACCTGATTTCGCTTCGTTAATAACTTTTGCAATTACTTCCGGCATCGATGGTTCATAAGTTACTGATCCGGCAGACATCTTTGATGCAATCACCCCAGAAGTAATTCCCGGAATTGGACTCTCGCTGGCGGGATAAATTTCTAGCAAATAGGTGTGATCTGCCCTGGCAAGTTCAGTGGCGAATTCCTCTGCAAAAACGGCTGTTCTAGAGAAGCGATGAGGTTGGAAAATTACAAGCACTCGCCCTGCGCCGGCGAAATTTCGCGCTGTCTCTAAAGTTGCGCGCACCTCGGTTGGATGGTGCCCGTAGTCATCAATAACAGTTACACCTTTTGAACTTCCGCGAATCTCAAATCTTCTACGTGCGCCCGTGAACTTAGATAGACCTGTCATCAGAGCTTGATAAGGGGCTCCCAGCTGGTGACCCATCGCTATTGCGGCTGCGGCATTTAGCAAGTTATGTCGCCCCGGAATTACCAGCTCTAACTCTCCCCAGACCTTCCCGCGGAAAACAAGCCGCGCCTTGGAATCACGTGGACCTAGGTAGATCCGGTCAAGTAAGAGATCTGGGTCCCCGCTCGTACCGTATGTAAGTATCTCTAACTTTGAATTACCGATTTTTTTTAGAAGACGACGGGAACCTTCATCATCAATACAAATAACTAGATGATTTTTTATTGTTCTAACAAAATCTTCAAAGAGAGAATCGATACTAGCGAGATCCTTAAAGTTATCAACATGATCTAACTCAATATTTGTGATGATTGCGCCGTTGGGCTGATATGAAGTAAAGGAACCATCTGATTCATCGGCTTCTACGACGAAAATTTCACCCGAACCGTGGTGAGCATTTGTGCCAAAGTTGCGCAGCGATGCTCCAATCGCAAAGGATGGATCAAGGCCGCAACTCTGTAGCGCCACAGTCAACATCGATGTGGTGGTCGTTTTGCCATGAGTTCCAGCTATCGCAACGGAAGTCTTTCCAATCAGGAGGCGACTTAGCGCTTCGGCTCGACCCAGGACCTCAATTCCTTCGGCCCTCGCCTTTACTAGTTCGACATTTGCATCGGATATCGCGCTAGAGCGAACTACGAGATCAACTTCATTTACATGCGCAGCATCGTGGCCGGTAAAAACCGTCATGCCCATGGAGCGAAGTCCATCTAAGGTAGAGGTTTCGTGCAGATCGCTTCCTGAGACCTTTGCGCCCCGCGCCGCCATAACCTTTGCAATTCCACTCATTCCGGAGCCACCAATACCGACAAAATGCACCTTTAAACCCAGCCAATTCATTATGCGCCGCCCTGTGAATTGGGTCTGATTACTTCCATAGCAAGTTCTGCAATTCGCTCAGCCGCCTTCAAGTGAAGCTCACTTGATACTAGTTTCCTGGAGCGAGCTTGCTCCACTATAGGTTTCAAATTTTGAGTCAACCATTTGCCATCAAACTCTTCATCTTTGACCATTACTGCGCGATTTTGATCTACCAGTTGGCGCGCGTTCTCGATCTGCTCGCCATTTCCATGAGCCAAAGGGATGAGAATTGCAAACTTTGCAACAGTGAGTAACTCTGAGCAGGTTACTGCGCCACTTCGCGTGATCAGCAGATCAGCTGATCCATATATCGATGCCATGTCATGAAAGTATTGCAATGGTAGGTAATTTGCCGTGGCAGCCGGCAATGAATTATTGCTTCCTAGCGCATGTAGAAGTTGAATCTCAGTTTCTGGATTCTTTAGATACTGTTTTACCGCATCATTTATTCGAATAGAACCCTGAGAGCCTCCGAAGATAGCGATGATGGGCCGCTTGGGATCAAATCCCCAAGTTGTCGCATGTAATTCACGAAACTTCTTCGATTCGGTATCGCTCAACCGCGTAACTTCTGTTATCGCTCTTCTGATTGGCATTCCGGTGAGGATTGAGCCGGGCCACTGCAATCTCACGCTCTCAAAGTTAACTGCAACGACTTCTGCAATTCGGCGCCCGAGACGATTAGCCCAACCTGGGCGAGCGTTCGCCTCATGAATCAAAATCTTTACTCCAGCAAGGCGCGCGCCCAAATAAGCGGAAGCGCTAACGTAGCCACCAAATCCGATCAGTAAATCTGCACCTTTTATAACTTGGCGCGCTTTGAAGATTCCGGAAAGTAATTTAAAGGGAAAGGTGAGCGCGGTTAACGAAATTTTTCGAGGAAGCACCGCTTTGGGAATTGTTCTGAGGAGATAGCCGCGCTGCGGAACAAGTAATTTCTCCAAACCATTTGATGTTCCAAGGAACTCGAGAGCAATATTTGAATCAATCCGCTGCAAAGCATCTGCTACTGCAAGTGCGGGCTCGATATGGCCAGCAGTTCCACCACCGGCAAGGACTATGCGCCGACCCATGGCTCTATCCTCTCGCGCTTCTTGCCACCTTACGTGCCTTTAATTCGCTGGCGATTTCTGGATCGCGTCGTAGGACTCCGAGTACAAAGCCAATTGCGATAAATGTGGCAAGGAGAGAGGAGCCACCATAAGAGATGAAAGGCAAAGTTACGCCAACCACAGGCATAACGCTTAGAACGGTGCCGATATTCATTATTACTTGGACTGCTATCCAGCATCCGATTCCAGCGGTTACATATCGATCAAAACTATTCTTCGCCCTTAGCGCAACTCTAAAGATTGCCAGAATTAGAAGTGCGTAGAGAACTAAAACAGTGAGCGTTCCCAGCAATCCAAGTTCTTCGCCAATCACTGAGAAAATAAAGTCAGTATGCGCCTCGGGGAGATTTCCCCATTTCTGCTTACTCGAACCAAGCCCCGTACCAAGTGGTCCGCCCGATGCTAGACCCAAGATGCTATGTGCCTGTTGCCAACCAGCGCTCTTGTAGTTCTCCTCGGAGAAGGGGTCCCAGAATGCCGAGAATCTTGAGAGGCGGTTTGGACTTGTTAAAACAAAGGCTGCAAAGGTCACGATTCCAAAGGCAAGAAGCGTTGCAAAATATCGGGCTTGCATGCCAGCGATAAACAAAATTCCGCCCACAATCCCCGCAATGACAGCAGCAGTACCGAGATCATCGCCGAGCATTACAAGTGCTAAAACAATTGCGATTCCCGGAGCAACTAGCGGTAGCGGATTGCTGACGCCACGTTCAAGTATCCGCTTATCATGAATGCGAAGTCGATATGCGCACCAAAGGATTAGAGCCAGCTTGGCAAACTCACTTGGCTGGAGCGAAAAGCTGCCAATTGCAATCCAATTTCTATTACCACCAACTTCTTTACCCAATCCCGGAATCTGCGGAAGAATTAGAAAAATAGTGGCGAGAAAAATAGCGATCTTGGCTTGTGGTAGCCACAAACTTTCTTTCAAATTCATAGCCAACCAGGCAAGAACCACAGATAGAGTAAGGAATAGGGCCTGTCTTAGCACTATCGCAAATGAATTGCCTGATTCATTTAGCGCTTTAACCGAGCTGGCGCTCAACACCATTACAAGACCTAAAGCAGAGAGAATCAGCGTGGAACCAAGGATCAAGTAGTAAGCCGAGGTCGGACGAGAAAAAAGAGCCTTGTTACTTTGCATCAACTAATTCCTTTACAGCAGTGGCGAAGAGTTCTCCCCGCTCGGCATAGTTCTTAAATTGATCCATGGAAGCACAGGCAGGAGCGAGTAGAACGCAATCCCCCTCAAGGGCTCGCGCCTTTGCGGCTTTTACAACTTCCAGCATCAATTCTTTACCTTTTAACTGCGGGTCAATGAATACATATTCGATCAAAGGGGCGTGAAGTCTTAAAGCTTCTGCAATCAAATTAGCATCTGTCCCGATCAAGATCGCGTATTTGATCCGATGAGCTGCCGCCTTTATCAACTCTTCCATCGGGGCTCCCTTGGCCAGGCCGCCAGCTATCCATATTGAGCGAAGTTGTGAACGCAGCGCCGCAAGGGCCGCATGTGGATTCGTCGCCTTGGAATCATCAATCCAAGTTATGCCATCTCTTACCAGGACAACTTCTAGACGATGATGGTCTAACTTGAAATGGGAAAGCGCTTTTGCAATCGCCTCACTAGATGCACCAACACTTCGAGCCAGGGCAGCTGCCGCCATAGCATTGAGAAGATTGTGGGGAACTGCTGGAGTGAGATGATGTAATTCAAAGAGCGCCTCTGCATCGCCATTGATGAAAGCTCGATCAACTACCAAGTTTTCAACGAGGCCAATTTCATTGGGCTTAGGAGTTTGTAGAGTGAATGCAACGACACGATTTGTGACAGCCTTTGATCGTTCAGCCACTACCGGATCGTCAAAATTTACTATGAGAATCTCGCTCATTTTTGCAATCTCAAATTTCGCGCTGGCGTAGGCATCGAAGGAGCCATGCCAATCAATATGGTCGTCAGCAATATTTAGAATTGCGCTGGCATAAAATCGCGCTTCTCTGCTCCAACTTAGTTGGAATGATGAAAGTTCAAGTATTAATACATCTGCATCTGAATTAGTAACAATCTCAATTACTGGATCGCCAACATTTCCACACGCACGCGCACGAAATCCGCTCGCTTGTAACATCGCTTCGGCCATTTGAACTGTAGTGGTCTTGCCATTTGTACCCGTAAGTGCCAACCAACGTTGCTCTGGCCTCAACTCACTCTTTACTCTCCAAGCAAGATCAATTTCAGAAATAACCTCAACGCCACGCTCACGCGCTTGCTTTATCAAGGGATGGTCTAATTTCCAGCCGGGAGAGGCAATAGCAAGATAGAAAGAGGACAAATCAAGGCTTTCTAAGTTTGTGATGGCTCCCGCTATTTCTTTTTCATCAATCAATATTGCCGTTGCGCCATGTTCTTCGAGGAATCCCATTACTGATGTTCCGGTAACGCCGGCGCCAAATACCAAGCAATTCTTTCCCTTAAGAGTGGCGAGAAAACTCACTTCAAGCAACCACCCATTGGGCATAAAAGAGCCCAAGTCCAGCTGCCACAGAAAGTCCGGCAATAATCCAGAATCTGATGACGATTGTTACCTCGCCCCAGCCCATTAATTCAAAGTGATGTTGTAGCGGAGCCATCTTGAAGACTCGTTTGCCCCCAGAGAGTTTGAAATATGTAGTTTGGATGATGACTGAAAGCGTGATGATTACAAACAATCCACCAATTGGAATCAGCAATAGTTCGGTACGCAAAGTCATAGCTAAACCCGCGAGTGCGCCACCTAGAGCAAGTGAACCGGTATCCCCCATGAATATGCGCGCGGGTGAAGCGTTCCACCATAGAAATCCGGCACAGGCGCCTGCAAGTGAAGCAGCAAGCACCGCCATATCAAGTGGATCTCGCGCGTTATAACAATTAGTAACAACGATTTCGCAACGTTGACCGAATTTCCAAACGCCAATCAAAACAAATGCTAGAAAAGACATGATCGCCGCGCCGGTTGCTAGCCCATCAAGGCCATCGGTGAGATTTACACCATTGCTAGTTCCGAGTACAAGAATGATTGCCCAAACAATGACGAGCACGAGACCAAGTTTTATCGTGGTATCGCGCACCGTGGATAAATAGAGCGAGAGCGGAGTATTTCCTATCTCATCTGGAAACCTTGTTGCTAAATAGCCAAAGGCTCCTGCAACGATTGCTTGACCGAGCAACTTTTCGCGTGCCCGCAGGCCTAGAGAACGTTGCTTAACAACCTTTAGCCAATCATCCAAGAAGCCGACTGCACCCAACCCGATAATTAGCCCGATTACCAATAAGGCTGAGGTGGTTATAGGCACATTAGTTGCAAGATGTGATGCGAAATAGCCGGCTAAGGCAGCAAAGATGAGAACTGCTCCACCCATAGTAGGCGTGCCACGCTTAACGTGGTGGGTCTTTGGACCATCATCACGGATCTGTTGTCCATACCCGCGTCGCGCCAAGAACTTTATAAATGCCGGAGTTAGAAAGAAACTCAATAAGAATGCGAGCGCTCCACCAATCAAGATACCTCTCAAGATCTCTCTCCTTCCGCTTGTGCCGACCAATAACTCTTAATCTTCTCAGCAATCAATTCAAGATGTTCAGCACGCGAAGCCTTGACTAAAACTACATCTCCAGCAGCTAATTGATTGAGAAGCGCACTCGCCTCTTCCGGATTTGCAAAAAAGTGAGTGGTAATCCCGCCGCTAAGTCCCGTAATAAATTCGCTTTCTCCAATAGCAACAAGATGATCAATCCTTAACTCCCTAGCTAATTCACCTATCTCGCGGTGAAGTTTGGGCGAGTCGACACCTAACTCATGCATTTTTCCTAGGAATGCCCATGAGTTTCCGCCGCGCTCTTGGGTCAACAGAGTTAATGTCCGTAAGGCGGCGGCCATACTCTCCGGGTTGGCGTTGTAAGAGTCATTAATTAAAGTCAAGCCCTCCAGCTCCAACAATTCCATCCGCCACTTGCTCGCGTTTTGATGCATAGAGAGTGCGCTGGCGATATCGGTTGTAGAAATGCCGAGCGCTACTGCAGCTGCAGCTGCGGCCAATGCATTAGAAATCTGATGCATTCCTAATATTTGTAATTCAACGCGCTCGCGGCCTGTTGGAGTTACTAAATCAAAACTGGGAAAGCCGCCGTGCATTTCAATATCAGCCGCTCGTACCGTGCAAGATGAAGTTTCTCCAAAGAGGATTTTCCGGTTAGGTAGCGCATCGGCCATTTTTGGAGTGAATTCATCATATGTTCCAAGGACCGCAACCGCGCTCGACTTTAATCCGCGGATTAACTCTCCTTTAGTGCGTGCGATTCCCTCTCGTGAACCGAACTCTCCGAGGTGAGCGCTGCCTACTTTTAGAACCACTCCTACATCAGGAGCCGCTAACTCGGTTAAGCGTGCAATATCTCCTTCATGACGTGCTCCCATTTCCAGAATTACATACTTTGTAGTCTTAGTGCAACGAAGCAGGGTTATGGGAACTCCAATATCGTTGTTATAGGAGCCAACTGGAGCAATTGTTTCGCCCTGCGCCGAGAGTATTGAATTCAACATATCTTTAGTTGTCGTTTTTCCTTGCGAGCCAGTTATTGCTATAACTTTCAGTTGAGTTAGTTCTTCTCTTAAATGATGAGCGAACTTGGCGATAGCAACAAGCACATCGGAAACGATGATGTGATTACCCAAAACATCCTTAGTGACGATGGAAAGTACCGCGCCATTTTCAAGTGCAGCTGGTACGAATTCGTGGCCATCACGCGCTTCACCTTTAAGCGCGATAAACACCGATCCCTCATTTGCCAGGCGTGAATCGAATATAAACTCACCGCTGACTTCAAGATTGGCCTCACCTTTATAGGTCCCGCCCATGATCGCAGCAATCTCATGCGCCAAGAACTTGATCATCCGAGCGCCTCGATTGCGCTCTGCAATATTTCCTTATCACTAAAAGGAATCTTTACGCCTTTAATCTCTTGCCCAGATTCATGGCCCTTGCCTAAAATCAAGATTAAATCTTCCGGCCCGGCCAATTCGACTGCTCGATGTATTGCTGTTTTTCGATCAACGATAACTTCCCCACCCGGTTTTATAGATAGTTGAGCGGTCATATCGGCAAGGATTTTTTCTGGATCTTCACTTCGGGGATTATCACTTGTAAATATCGGAATATCGGCACCTTCATTGAGCGCTTTGCCCATCAATGAGCGTTTTGAAGAATCGCGATCACCACCACAGCCAAGAACCGCGATCACTCTTTTCCCCTGACCACGAACTCCGGCAAGAACACGTGAAACGGCATCTGGGGTATGAGCGTAATCAACCATTGCTAGATATTTATCGCTATTTATACGCTCAAGGCGACCGGGGGCGCCACTTAGTTGAGGTAGCGCATCAGCAATAACGAGTGGATCCACGCCACTCTCGTGAGCAATTGCTACTGCTAGAAGTAAATTTTCGAGATTGTGATTGCCTATTAGATTGAATTGGTTGGCAATAGATATTCCATCAACTCCTCTAATCAACAATTCAAAACCTTTGAGGTTTTTTTCAACTCGTTCGAAATGCCAATCCGCCTTGCCGGTAGTTGAGATCGATCTCTTAGGTATTTGCATCTCATCCCAGAGTCGTCGGCCGTATTCACCATCAATGCAAACTATGCCTAATTCGGACTGCCCGTAGGCAAAGAGTCTGCTCTTGGCCATGAAGTAATTCGCCATTGTTCCGTGGTAATCAAGATGATCCTGGGTTAGATTGGTGAAGCCGGCAACTTGGAAGCGTGTTCCTAAAACTCGTCCTTGATCAAGTGCGTGGCTGCTGACCTCCATAGCCACATCTCTAACGCCTACTTCTTTCATACACGCTAGTAGGCGTTGCAACTCATCACTTTCCGGAGTTGTGTGAGTAGCAGGGATTAAATGATCTCCATAGCTGATACCGATTGTTCCTATCAATCCAGATTTAAAGTCAGCAGCCTTCCAAAGCTGATTCAAAAGATAAGTGGTAGTGGTCTTTCCATTTGTACCTGTGATTCCAGCGATAAAGAGAGACTTACTAGGCTCGCCATAAAACCAACTAGCAACGTCGCCGCATATGGAGCGCGGCCTCGGCACTTGTAAGACTGGTGTTGCAGGAGAAATTTGAGCGGCGCGAACTGCTCCTTGCGCATCGGTAATCACAATCCGGGCGCCGCGATCCAACGCGGATTTTAGAAATTCAATCCCATGGCTCTTCTCACCGGGCAAAGCGAAAAATAGGTCTCCGGGGATTATTGAGCGTGAGTTACTGCAGACTCCGGTGAAAGAAATCGAAGGATCGACCTCTTGATTGGTGCCTATTAACCCTGCCAACTCGGTAAGCCTTCGCTCCGTGAGAATTGTAGGGCGGCTCATGATTTGCTCTAGGGCTTACTTTCTGGCGCGCGACTTTGAAGCGCAATCTTCTTTGCTAATGATTTCTCATCGAGAGCGTAGAGCTCTTTGGCTTTTGGCGTGGGTGGAATTTTCTGGTCTTTCAATACAAAGCTCATTACCTCTTTGAAAACTGGGCCACCTAAGTACCCGCCGTAATAAATTCCTTTCGGGTCTTGAATCGTCACGCTAACTACATATTTAGGAGCATCAGCCGGCGCAAATCCAATGAATGAAGCGGTATATCCCCGATAACAACCACAGGCATCATCGATGCGCCGCGCGGTTCCCGTTTTTCCAGCAACGCGATAACCGGAAATAGCAGCTGCTGGAGCAGTTCCCGAAGCCGAGACAACGCTCTCCATCATCAGGCGCATCTTGGCCGCAGTCTCTTTACTTATTACCCGCTCTGAACTCTGCTTATTTGATGGCGTATAACGTCCGGCAGCATCGCTATGTCCTGCAATCAAAGTTGGAGTTACCTTTACGCCATCATTTGCAATCGTGGCAAAGATAGAAGTGGCTTGCATCGCTGTTAGCGAATAACCCTGGCCGAAAGCAACAGTCGGCGCGGTTGTGCCAGACCAATCCTTAACATCTAATAACTTTCCGCCCTCTTCTCCAGGAAGACCTGAGCCAGTTTTTACAGAGATACCAAACTTCTTTAAGTAAGAATGAAGGGTGTCATTTGAAATCATCTCGCCCACTTTTATTGCGGCGGTATTACTTGATTGGGCTAACGCTCCGGAGAGTGTGAGTTTCAATAGTGGGTGTGGGTCGTGATCTTTAAAGACCTTATTGGAACGCTTTAATTTGTAAGGTACTCGCATAATTGTTTCGGGCTCGATCTTGCCCTCTTCAATTGCCGCAGCAAATGTGATTACTTTTCCGGTAGATCCTGGTTCGTAAATCTCTTGAACAGATGGATTCTTCCAATGATAAGGATCTACGCCTTGGGTCTTACCTGGAGTAAATGAAGGGTATGAGGCGTGCGCAATTACTTGCCCTGTTGCTGGATCCATCACAATTACAGTTCCGGAAAGTGCCCGCGCTTTTTTAACTGCAGTGCGAATGGATTCTTGGGCCACCCATTGCACATCTCGATCAATCGTTAATCGAATCGTGTTTCCACGACGCTCTTCCGAAGTTATTTTCTGGGTACCTGGGATGATCGTTCCGCCAGCATTGGAGTAGGTGTACTCGCCATTTATGCCCGCAAGTGTCGAATTCATGCTGTATTCGAGTCCAGCTGCCCCATTTCCGGCTTGATTTACAAAGCCAACGACGGCAGCGCCCAGTTCACCTTCGGGATACTCGCGTGTATAAATACGTTCAGCAAAGAATCCAAATAACCGCTTCTGCATACCACCATCCGTCTTCATGACCTCAGCGTTGTATTTCTCAACTGCTGCTTCCAATTCCCTCCAGATGCTGGGTTTTACGCTCTTGGCAATCACTACATATCTACGCTCACCAACTAATTGTTGAGCGAGGAATTCCTCATCCATATCCAAAATTGGAGCAGCTAGAGCGGCCAATTTCTTGGGAAAGTCGACGATGGCTTGATCAACCAAAATCCGATAGGAGATAACGCTTCGTGCAAATTCAACGCCATTTATATCGGTAATTGCCCCTCGCGGCGCCATAATGATCGAGCGTTTAGTCAATTCATCATCTGCAAAATTTGCATAGCCGGCTGCGCGAACTGCCTGGACATCAATTAATCGAATTGAAAATACTGCTATTAGAACAAGTGAGATGGCGACTAGGTACTTGATTCTCCGACCTACTAGCGCATCATTTGGCATCTAAGGTTTCACCTTCTCCGGAGTTGTAACGGAAAGGTCTAGAAATCTCGGAGTTGAACTTGGGACCATACCTAAACTCACGGCTTTAATTGCTAAGTTCTCTGGAGTAGAGATCCGAGCTACTTCCCTTAAAGCTTCTTCGCGCGCTTCATTGATTGAAATAGCTTCCAGCTTCAATTCTTTAATTCGTACCGCATCATTACCGAGCAAAATATTGATTCCAAGTAATCCAAGTAGACCCAAGGCCAGAATTGAGCCAATCAAGCCGTAGAAGAGACGATCGCTCGCTTGCTCCCCCGGAACTGGGCGCAGTTCGGGGACGAGGCGAAGTACCGCGCGTGCAGATCTATTTGCAACAGCTTTACGTGACTTTGCAACGGCCGGTGCGAGAGCAGAGAGCGCCATTAGCTCGCCACCCGCTCTATCGCACGTAACCGGACGGATTGCGCACGGGAATTCTCTTCAATCTCCTTCGCACTTGCCTTCTCGCTACCGCGAAAGACCAACTCAAATTTCGCCTTGAGGCTCTCTATCTCAATGGGTAGTTCTCTTGGGCTCTTGGATTCACTAGCCTCTTGAAATACCTCTTTAACAATTCGGTCTTCCAGAGATTGAAATGACATAACAACAACTCGTCCGCCGACTTTGATTGCATTAAGTGCTTTTGGAAGGGCGCGTTGCAAAATCTCAAGCTCTTGATTTACTTCAATGCGAATCGCTTGGAAGGTCCGCTTCGCTGGATTTCCTCCGATTCTTCGCGCTGGTGCTGGAATGCTGGCTTTAACTAATTCAGCAAGATCAGTAGTTGACTTCAATCCCCCGACTGCGCGCGCTTTGATGATGTTCTCGGCAATCCGATTGGCAAATTTCTCTTCGCCATAAACTTTTAAGATTCGAATTAATTGAGATTTCTCGTAAGTCTCAAGGACATCTGCCGCTGTTAGCCCAGCTGACTTATCCATTCGCATATCAAGAGGCGCGCTATGCGCATAAGAAAATCCGCGCTCTAACTCATCTAATTGCAGAGATGAGACGCCTAAGTCAAAGAGGATTCCATCTACTCCGTTAATGCCCAGTTCACTTAATACTTCTGGGATTTGATCATAAACAGCGTGAACTACATCAATTCGATCAGACCAACGCTCTAACCGATGGGAAGCAATTGCCAGCGCTTCCTTATCTCGATCTAATCCGACGATTCGAAGGTTCGCAAAGCTCTCCAGAAGCGCTTCGCTATGGCCACCCATTCCCAGAGTTGCATCTACAACTATCGGATCCGCACTTTTCTCAATGGAAGGTGTAAGAAGTGCCACGCAACGATCTCTAAGTACCGATCTGTGAATCATCTTCCCCTCCTTCATCACTTAGCTCCCTTTTGCTTTTTCTTAAACTCCCTCTGCTCTGGTCACCGCCGGCCGACGGATCTGGGGGGTTGAGCGGCGCCGGGGAAGGGGCGTCGCTCGCTGAAGGTCGGCGGTGGCCACAGAAGAGGGCCTAAAGAATTAGAACAATCCTGGGAACACCTCCTCGGAAACATCGGCAAATCCCTTTTCACGATCTTTCAAATAGCTCTTCCAAGATTTGCTATCCCAAATTTCAACTCTGGTATTTGCGCCAATGACAACGCAGTCGCGATCAAGGGCTGCGTATTCGCGCAATCCATTGGGAATCATCACGCGACCTTGCTTGTCAGGAATTTCGTCATGTGCACCGGCGAACATCACACGCATGTAATCTCGCGCTGATTTCGCAGTTAATGGCGCTTGTTTTAACTGATCAGTGATTCGAGCAAATTCGCTACTTGGAAATACATAAAGGCAACGCTCTTGTCCTTTTGTAATTACTAATCCACTTGCTAATTCATCGCGGAATTTCGCGGGAAGAATTAATCGCCCTTTGTCATCGAGACGAGGTTCATGGGTGCCTAGAAACACTTAAACCTCCCCCGGCCTTGCGGCAGAACCCCCGTTCTGCTTAATTCCCCACTTTACTCCCTTTTACTCCATTTTCAACCACCTCTCTCCAAATTCATACATGGCAAAAAGGGCGCTCCTCCACTCTTGATTTTGGGCATAAAAAAACCCGCCAAATGGCGGGCGCGGAAGGGGATCTAGCTATTCCCCGAAGGTCCTCTTATCCCAACGCTCCTCAAAGCGGGCGCTCCACTTGGAGCCCTTTTTCTCCTTAGGGACCCGGTTGGTGAGGCCATTCATGAGTCCGCCGAGGTTGGAAATCGCAAGAACTGCTCCACTTAGGGATATTGCAAATCCAATGACGCCAATTAATGGGGTCTGGGAGATCATCGCGGTGAGCAGACCGAAGATGCCAGCCACGATTAGTAGGAAGCCAACAACAACTCGGGTGCGACTTGGGGTCTTTCCACTGAAAGCAGAGATTAGGCGGGGGTCATCGGCGGCTAGAGCTTCTTCCATCTCCGCCAATAAGCGCTTTTCATGCTCGGAAAGTGGCATAGCGCTGACAATAGTAGAAGCATCGCGCCAGCGAAAGTCGAATCCCTCTCTTAGCCCTGCGAGATTTCTGGGTCCTCTCCCTCATCTTCCTGGGAGCTCTCCTCAATCAAGCGCGCTGGCTGGACTGAGCCGCGACCAAAGCGGGAGATTGCTCGATCAATAGCGATTTGGGCTTCGCGCCAACCACTCTCGCGCTCCCCTAATTCAAGTTGTTCAACGGCGCCATTCTCATCAATTAAATTCTCCAGCGATACTCCTAATAATCTAATTCGAGCTCCATCCAATTTGAGTGAGAGAAAAAGTTCGCGGGCAATCTCGTAAACATCATGCATACCACTTATTGCGTAAGCCAGTGTTTTTGACTTGGTTAAATTTGTGAAGTCGGAGAAACGCACTTTAAGTCCAATAGTGCGAGCGCGCAGTTCCCGCTTTCTAGCCCGATGTGTTACCCGCTCTGATAATCGAAGTAGTTCGCGCAATATCTC
>RGYL01000050.1 GCA_010032085.1 Actinomycetota bacterium | reverse complement strand
CTAATTGCGGTAACGGAAGTTCCCGGAATGTGTTTTAGGTTCTCAATATGCTCACGGCCCATGGCGCCCACGCCAATTACGCCGTACCGAACCATCTAAGCTCCTAAGTAGTTATTGGTAAGAGGTCTGACCTCTCCGGAGTCTTCCCGGGCATTCGCATTAGGTCAATAAGCGTTAGATAACGATTCGGAGAAGGTATTTCAGCGTGAGGCGATCCCGGGGCGCCTTCGACCTGCGATTTCAATCCCCGGCCAATCCCCGCCACCAGTCACAAAATCAAAGCCACCCTCATTAGTGACCAGGGTGTCCTCCACCTTTAAGCCCCGGGCGCTCGGATTCCAGGCAATCGCATTTCGGATCTGAATTTCATGAAGAGTCTTTTCATGGGCAGGAAAGTCTCTTGGAAGATATCCGGTTGGACCACCTTGGTGGTGTTTGGTCCATTCGTCACGATCAAATCCTTGCTTTAAGTACTCCGCTTGCCCAGCTTTAAATGCATCCGATAGTAAAACTCCGGGCTTGGTTGCATTTAAGAATTCTGCTTCGACATTTAAAAGTTTTAAGTAGTTCTCATTCTCTTCAGTTGTAAGTGAGCCAAACTTTATTATTCGTGTAACGCTTGCGATTAATCCCTTTCTTCTTCCGCAAATAACTCCCATCGCCATTTTGCCGACTGAATCTTGAGTAGGAAGCGGATGGCGGAATTGATTTATTCGCCTTTCGCCAGCAACCAAGAGAACAACTGGCTCTAGATTGCGTTCCCACAACTCTTCGGCAATCTCGCCAGCGACTTCCACCTCGCTCATATCCGGTTCGATATCTAGCATCGCTTCTTCAAGCGCAGCAGTTGCATCCTTGCCAATATCTTTAAGACGTTCCACTTCAATTGTATTTAAGTTACGTCGAAGCGCTTCGATATCAGGTTGGATATTGGTCCGTTCCCCGTCAGGGCCATCACTTCCAATTTTCGCCCCCTTAGGTAGAAGTGCATCCCGACCTTCAAACCAATTTACGACTAATACCTCTTCATCACCAGAAAGTTCTTCAGCGATCAAACGTGGAGCTTCAATTTTATTTGTAACGACGACGATTCGGTCTTGATAAACGATCACATCCATACAGGAAAGTTCCAACGTGGTTGGGATGTGAGCTCTTCCGCCAATTATCCAAGCGACATTTGCACCTTTGCGAAGAACTACCGCTTCCAACTCTTTCGACCGCAAAAGTTCGGCTATTCGCGCTCTTTTTTCTCGCTGTTCCTCTTTGGTCATACGCCAAACCTACGACAAACTTCACTCCAATGAGGTGGAATTGAGCTATCTGTCTCAACTGTCACCGCCGCCCATTTCGATCCGAGCTCCATAGCATCTGTTAATTCCTTGCCAGTTGCTATCGCATAAAGAACGCCAGCTAGATATGAATCACCAGCACCCGTAGCATCTTTAACCTGGGCTGGAACTGCAGGAGTCAAAATTTCTGATTTGCCATCCAGTAAAACAGAGCCAGCAGCGCCCTTAGTTAGTATGACTTTTGGGATGCGCGCAAACTCAAGATTCAATTCCGCAATATCTTTCTCAGAAGCTACCGCTAAATCCGCTTCTACTTGATTACTCATCGAACTTGTAAGGCCAATGACTGTAAATGCACCGTCTACTCTCCCTTTATTAAGCCAGGGAAGGTAGAAATCCCGCCAAACTGGAAAACAGAGAATGTCATTAGAATTGAATTTAAAGTTAAATTCGATTTGGGAGAGCCGATTTTCCTCTAATGCAAATACTGTTCGTTCACCAGAGCTATCAACCGTGATTACGGCGTGCAGGCTTGCTCCCGCAAGCGTAGCTACATGAGACTTCAAAGCTGGAACGCTCTTGAGGTTAGCAACTAGCTTCTCACCGATTAAATCGTCTCCAACAAAAGAAATTAAATTTGTTTCAACGCCGGTTGAGGCAAGAGCGATTGCAGTATTTGATGCACTTCCCCCAGGTCGTTCCCTTGCAGTCGTATCAGTATCTCCGCCTAGGGAGCATGCGTTTTGCAATACTTCCCATAGATTCTTCGAGTTAGCGAGAATTGTCTTTACTGCAGCAAGAGTCTCCTCGGAGGAATTAGAAACTCCATTTGAAAATGAAGACAAACCTCGCTCTGCATTTAATGAAGCCCCATTATGAATCAGATCGCCTAGTTCTAAAGCGCAAGTAATTGCTTCCTCGCCCGTATGTGTGGCGGAGATTAACTCTCTTAGCCATAAGTCGCGCTCATACTTTTCAGGAAAGAGGAATGCGACTAGACAGGTACGCATCATCCCGCCATTAGTCCTACCAACGCTAGCAATCTCATGGGCTTTAACTTCAAGGCCCAATACCTTGCGAGTTGTCGGACCTAATCCCCGAAGATTACTAATGTTTGCGCGCAGAAGATCAATAAATCTCTTTGAGGCCAGTTCTGGTGAAGGTTCTTTTAGCGATATCAAAGTGAGAATAGTAAGCATGGTGTCATCACTTATTCCACCATAAGGCCAATTCTCTTTAGCCTGAAGAAGATTTGGAACTGAATGTGGTTTTCCGGAAAATTCATAAAAGGCGCCAAAAGCATCTCCGGCAGCGTAAGAAATAAAGACTTTGAAAAGAGTTTTCTCAAACTCATCATGCTCTTGCCAAGATTTAGGAAGTAATTCCATTAATTTTCCTGGTGGCAACACCGTGAAATACTATCCCGAATTTATAAACTAATTTATGCTCAGTTCATGAGCGCTATTTCTCCAGAGTCTCTTATTACGGAGAGCCTTGAAAGTGGCGACTACTACAAAAACCCCTACCCACTCTTCGCGGAATTGAGAGCGAATAATCCAATTCACTTCAGCAACACAATAGGCGGATGGGTTTTAACGAGATACCGTGAAGTGGATCTGGTTCTTCGTGATCATGAGAATTACTCAAGCAAAGGGCGGGTAACCCATTTACTCAATCAATTAAGCAGTGAAGCGCAAGCCAAAATTAAGCTACTTCACGCTCATTTCGCAATTGGTCTGGCCCATTCCGACGCACCGGAGCACCGAAGGATCCGCTCATTACTTGCCCAATCCTTTACCCCCAAGATCATCGATTCACTCAGGCCCGAAATAACTACACAAGCTCAATCACTTGTTGCCAAACTTGAAGGAGACGTCGATTTAATTGCCGAGTTATTAACTCCACTTCCTGCGTTGATAGTCGGCAAATTACTTGGATCCAAACCAACGGATCTACCCAATCTCATCCGCTGGGCCCACGCCGTGAATGGACTTTACGAACGAGGCGGAAAGATAAGTGAGGAGAAGGCGTTGCATGCCGAAGCAATGCTCCGCGAGATGCGTGACTTTGTGCTTGAGTTAGTTTCCGAAAGAAGAGCACTGAAACAGGCGGATAAGTTGGAGAGTGCGGACGTTCTTTCTAATCTAGTAATCCAGGAAGAACAATCTCTCACTGACCAAGAATTACTCTCGACAGTTGTAACACTTTTTGTGGCTGGGCACGAAACAACGACCCACTTACTTGGTAATGGAATTTTGGCGCTCTTACTTCGTCAAGATGTTCTTAATGAAGCGCGCAAAGATGAAACTAAGATTCCTTTGATTGTCGAGGAGATGGCGAGATTTGATGGCTCCGTTCCCCGCTCCTGGAGATTGGCAAAATCAGATCTTGAGCTAAGTGGCGTTCAAATCAAAAAAGGAGATCTGGTATTGCCGATTCTTGCAGCGGCCAATAGAGATCCAGAAGTATTTGAAGACCCCGATAAATTCGATTTACATCGGGAAAACAAGCGCCATCTCGCTTACGGCAAAGGGGTGCACGTCTGTCTCGGAGCGCCGCTAGCGCGATTAGAGGCGCAAGAATTACTCAAAGCGCTTTTCCAACGATTTTCGCATATAGAACTAAATGCTGATGCTCAATCTTTAGAGTGGCGAAAAGACCTTGCCCTACGTGGCTTATTGAGCCTTCCGGTCAGATTAAATTAGAAATCTCTATCCCAAATCTTGCGAGATTTGCTTTGCCGCCATCTACTTCAGTCAAGACAAATGGTTTTCCATCGGGTGCTATGCAATAAGAATTCTCAAAGTGAGCGCCATGGGACTTATCGACAGTCACCACAGTCCAATTATCTTCCAATACTTTAGTTCGCTCAGATCCCAAAGTAATCATGGGTTCAATTGCAAATACCATTCCGGCTTCAATCTTTGGACCATTTCCTGGTTTTCCATAATTCAAAATATGTGGCTCCATATGCATCGCAGTTCCAATTCCATGGCCACCATATTCGCGCAAGATGCCGTAATTGCCTTGCGAGTTAACATAGTTTTCGATTGCATGGCCGATATCAGAGAGTTTTGCGCCAGCAGCGCCAGTCGAAATTCCCACCCACATCGATTCTTCACAGACATTAAGCATCTTCAAAGAATCTTGATTCGTTGGCTCAACCATAACCGAGAAGGCAGCATCCCCATGCCAACCATCAACGATTGCACCGCAATCAACCGAGACGATATCCCCAGGCATAATCATCCGTTCACTTGGTATTCCGTGAACAATCTCATCGTTGATGGAAACACAGATCGTTGCAGGGAATCCGTGATATCCCTTGAAGTTAGAGGTACCGCCACCACGTTTGATATTAGCTTCAGCTATGGCATCAAGGGCGCTCGTAGTGATTCCCGCTTTAATTTGCGATTTAATTAAATCCAGCGTGCTTCGAACAAGTAAGCCAGCGCGACGCATCGTCTTTAGCTGATCCAAAGTCTTTATCTGGATCGCCATGAGTTAATTTACCTTTGCAGAGAGAGCGCGAATCACATTCTCGGTAATAGCAGGAACTGCACCGAGAGCAGAAATGGTTATTAAAAGTCCTTCAGTGCGGTAAAAGGAGACGATTGGGGAGGTCTGCTCGGCATAGACTTCTAAGCGTCTAGCAATGACTTCCTCGCGGTCATCATCGCGTTGGTATAGCTCCCCACCGCAAGAATCACATTTAGCCAGATCGCCGGCAAAAATCTTTCCGCAAGCCTTACAAGTCCTTCTACCGGAGAGCCTTTGGATAATCTCTTTGTTATCGATGGAGAACTCAACTACTGCATCTAGTGGACGGCTTCGCTCGCCTAAAAATGCCCGTAAGACTTCTGCTTGGGCAACATTTCTTGGAAAACCATCGAGTAAGAATCCATTCTCAGTATCACCATGAGTGAGTCGATCTTTGACCATCGCATTAGTTACAGAATCAGGGACGAGTTCACCCTTATCCATATAACTTTTTGCTTGTAATCCAAGTTCAGTTCCAGATTTGAGATTGGCGCGGAAAATATCACCGGTGGAGATATGGGGAATCTTGTAGTGAGCAGCGAGGAGAGTTGCTTGGGTTCCTTTGCCTGCACCTGGTGGTCCTACCAGGACTAGACGCATTAGCGGAGGAATCCCTCGTATGAACGTTGTTGTAATTGGCTCTCGATCTGCTTGGCAGTATCAAGACCGACGCCAACGATAATGAGAATTGCCGTTCCACCAAATGGGAATTGTTGCGATGCACCAAAGAGAATCAACGCGATAATCGGAAGAATCGCCACAATTGCTAGATACAAAGAGCCTGGAGCAGTAATACGAGTAAGTACATATTGCAGATAATCACTTGTTGGCTTACCAGCTCGAATGCCCGGGATGAAGCCTCCGTACTTACGCATGTTCTCAGCGGTCTCTTCAGGGTTAAAAGTAATTGCGACATAGAAGTATGCGAAGAAAATAATTAAGAGAGCGTAGGCCGCAATGTAATAAGGATGATCACCACGGACGAAATTAGTGCTTATCCAAACTGCCCAAGCTGCTTGCGAATTGGTGAAGTTCGCAACCAGCGATGGGATGTAGAGCAAAGAAGAGGCGAAAATAACTGGGATTACGCCAGATTGGTTGACCTTTATTGGAATATAAGTAGTTGTGCCACCGTACTCACGACGTCCAATCTGCTTCTTCGCGTACTGGACTGGAATTCGGCGCTGCGATTGTTCAACGAATACGACTGCGGCAACAATCAAGACACCAACGGCCATAATGAATGCAAAGGTGAACCAACCACGCGATAAGCGAATCGCCCAAAGCTGTGAAGGGAATGTTGCAGCAATTGAGGTGAAGATCAAGATTGACATACCGTTTCCAACGCCGCGATCAGTAATCAACTCACCGAGCCACATAACAACCGA
>RGYL01000049.1 GCA_010032085.1 Actinomycetota bacterium | reverse complement strand
ACGAACGCGGCCGTCCTCATATCTACCGAATGCTTTTTTGACTCTTTATGAACATCTGCAAATGCTTTTGACATTCTTCCATCTAGCTCTTTGCGGAATTTGTCAATGGGCCACGAGTACTGTTGAATGTTTTGTGTCCACTCAAAATAAGAACCCATAACGCCTCCGGCATTTGCCAAAATATCCGGGACGATTAGTGTTCCTCTTCCGCGTAACTCTTTATCAGCATCTGCAGTTGTAGGCTGATTAGCTCCCTCAACAATGTATTCAGCTTTTATTTGATCCACATTTTCTGCATTTATAACGCCACCTAACGCTGCCGGAATCAGCACTTCACATTTCTGTTCGAGAACTTCATGTGGTTGTACTTTTTCGTAAGAGGGAATCTCCATTACGTTCTTGTAATTAACTATTTCGTGGATATCAATACCATCGCGATCAATAACCCCACCGCTAACATCAGAAATAGCGATAACTTTGAATCCCAATTCTTGACATGCAAGTGCTGCATATCTTCCAACATTTCCAAATCCTTGTATGGAAACTCTCGCGCCTTTAACTTTCTCGTCGTGTTTCTCAAGTGTGGCCGCAGCAATCATTGCAACCCCACGACCCGTTGCTTCTTCTCTTCCCGGAGCGCCAAAAAGTTCTACCGGTTTTCCGGTTACGCACGCCGGCTGGAAACCTTCGAGCCGGTGAAATTCATCCATTAGCCAAGCCATCGTGCGCGCATCTGTGCCCATATCTGGAGCAGGTATATCGCGCTGATGTCCGAGTACATGATGAATAGATCGAGTCCATCTGCGGATGATTTCTTCTCGTTCTAGATCGGTCAGAGTGCTGGCATCAACGGCTACTCCGCCTTTTGCGCCCCCAAACGGCACGTCGATAAGGGCGGTCTTCCATGTCATAAGGCTCGCTAAAGCCCTAACTTCATCAAGGTCGACCTCCTGATGAAATCGAATTCCGCCCTTACGCGGCCCTCTCGCACTCGAATGTTGAACTCGATAGCCACTTAACACTTCAAGATCATTACCGCGCCGTAGCGGAATTGAAATTACAACTTCTCGTTCGCACTGTTGCATGGCTGATATGACGCCAGGTTTTAGGCCAAGAATTTCCCCTGCTTGGCTTATCTTTTGATTTACTTCATCAAAGGCAGATCGCTTCGTTCCACTCATGTTGTCATCCAAGACTGGGTAAGCAGAAGTTAAAGCCAAATTCATTGAACCCTCAATGAAGAATAAGTGAACATCTCCCGCCTACCTTTAAGTCCTACTCCGCAAGGCAGATAATCACTCCGTGATAGTCGATTCTGCGCTTTATCTTGATGGCCAGAGGCTAATTGAAAAAACTGGTAATCATTCACTTAACCTCCTTGAAAGCCATCAAGGTGCCTTTGCATGGATTGGGCTCGCGCAACCATCAATTGAGGAAATAACAGAAGTTCTCGGCTCTTTCCGTTTGCACGAAACCGCCATTGAGGATGCCTTACAAGCTCAACAGAGAGCAAAGCTTGAAGAGAATGGCGATGTAATTACATTTGTAATCAGGACGGTTTTTTACGAAGACCAGAAAAGTTCCGTTACCACTGGTGAACTAATTTGTTTTATAAACCCGAGATTCATAATAATTGTTCGCCATGGAGATGGTGCTCCATTAGTAACCGTTCGAAGCGAATTAGAGTCACATCCAGAGTTCCTAAATCTTGGTCCATTTGCCGTATTGCACGGAGTTATAAGTAGAGTTATCGACGAGTATTCGAGTATCGCATCCGAGCTAGAGAAAGATGTCATACAGATTGAAAATGAAGTTTTCTCTGAATCAAGAAAGTCCGTTTCGCGGAAGATTTACTCCCTAAAACGTGAAGTTATCGAGTACCGCCACGCCATCGAGCCCCTTGCCGCACCACTGCAAAGGTTGGTCTCCGAGGGAAGATCGGGCCTTCCTGATGCTCTTCGCCCCTTCTATCGAGATATCTCAGATGAACTGGCGAGGGTCTGCGAGCATGCTGCTGGGATGGATTCTTTGCTAACGGCGGCTCTCCAAGCAGACCTAGCCCAGGTGCAGGTGCAACAGAACAGCGATGTGAGACGAATTTCGGCGTGGGTTGCGCTCGCGGCATTTCCAACTATGGTCGCCGGAATTTATGGAATGAATTTTGAATTTATGCCCGAATTAAATTGGAAATTTGGTTATCCACTGATCATGGGACTTACTTTTTCTGGTTGCGCCTTCCTCTACTACAAATTCAAGAAAGCGAGGTGGCTATAAATGGATACTGTGATCTACATTTTCATAGCATTCGCAGCATTGCTGGGCGTTTTGCTTTGGATTTATGAACATCCCCCGAAGAAAAAGAATGGAACGACAGGACGTGGGGCAGATTTTGAGGAATAAATTATTCGTTAATCCGAGTAAGAACATCTTGCTTAACGCGTTGCTTCTTGGACTTAACATTTTCGGCTGCAACTACTAAGAGCCAAACTGCGAGGAAGATTCCTACTGGGGCGATGAAGAACCAGGTAATAGCTTCGATAAATGGAAGTGGTTCACCGGGCATCGAGCCATCTTCATTAAGTGCAAGAATCATGGTCGAAGTTTAAGCAGTAGCGGCTACGACGCCAAATGGTTCGAGATATGGGACCCAACGCTTCTCAGCTCTTCCCGTACCAAGTATTCGCCAAGCTGCTCCAACGGGTTCGCGCGGAATAGAACGTAATCTCCAACCTAGTTCCTTCAAGGTTCGATCTGCCTTCAAGTGATTGCATTTATGACATGCGCTCACAACGTTATCCCATGAATGATCACCACCACGGCTTCGCGGAAGAACATGATCAATAGATGTTGCTGTTGCTGCGCAATAGACACAACGTCCGCCATCGCGGGCAAAGATTGCGCGCCGTGAAAGTGGAACAGTATGGCGATAAGGAATTTTCACAAATTTATGTAATCTGATGACAGCGGGAAGCACAAATGATCCAGATGAATAACGAAGTTCAATATCGGATTCTTCAACCATTGTTGCCCGATTGTTCAAAACTAAAATGAGCGCGCGTCTATCGGAAACGACACCTAGTGGCTCGTAGGTGGCGTTTAGAACTAAAGTCCTTCTCGTCGTTACCGACACTTTTCTAAACCCCTTTTTCCAACGCGTGGCTCGCGCCGTGGGGGAAATCCTGCCTCAAGAGAGTCAGAATTGGGCGGAATTAGGGTTAAATTCTTATAAAGTCCGGCTCAAATGAAGCTCGATTTAAGCGCCCAAGAGGCCGCCGAGTGGTTCCTTGGAGCCCCGGTACGGATTTTGGTCATACTGCTTGTCGCGCTAATCCTCCAAAGAGTAGCCATCCGAGCCATAAAGAAAGCGCTCTCAAAAGTTGCTGAGGCCGATTTCATCCCGGGCGAAAGATCACAGGCAACAAGACAGCGCGAACGGGCTCGCACGGCTGCATCAGTGATGAATAGTTCTTCTAAAGCTTTGATTGGTCTTATTGCAGGCGCCATGATTCTTGGCGAACTTGGAGTTGATCTTGGCCCACTTGTTGCATCTGCTGGCGTTGTTGGTTTTGCAGTCGGACTTGGAGCACAAACAATTGTGCGCGATGTTTTCTCTGGAATCATCATGTTGATTGAAGATCAATATGGTGTCGGTGATGAAGTTGAAGTTCTGGAAGTTAACGGAACCGTAGAAACTGTTGGTCTTCGCATCACAACTATCCGCGATAAAAAAGGAACTCTCTGGTACTTAAGAAATGGTGAGATTCTAAAAGTTGGAAATAAGTCTCAAAAAGTCCGCGGCTGATTAACCATCGAGTGCGCAGCAGCCACGAGATAATTCCACAACTCTTCTCGTAAATCCTCACCCATCTCTAACTCATTAACTGCAGATCGCATATGTTTAAGCCACACATCGCGCTCGTTCTCACCGATATGAAACGGCGCATGGCGCATCCGCAATCTTGGGTGTCCACGTTGCTCGCTATATGTGGTTGGACCGCCCCAATACTGTTCTAAAAACATCAACAATCGCTCTGCTGCTCCTTTAAAGTCTTCATCGGGATACATCGGGCGAAGGATTGGATCTACTGCAACAAGGGCGTAGAAGTGCGAGACTAATTTCTCAAAGGTGGCTCGACCACCCATCTCCTCGTAACGGCTCATTTCTCTTTTAATTTAAATGACCATAGCGCAAGTGCCATAACTGGAATTGCTGCAAAGAAACAGAGCCAGCCATACGACAGCGTTCCGATAATCACTCCTGCGAGCGCTCCCCCGCCGGCTCCTGAGAGGTTCATTACCAAGTCACTTGCTCCTTGTGCCGAAGTTTTAATTTCAGGATCGACAGATTCAGTTAAGAAAGCCGAACCTGCAATCAGCGTGCAGGACCAACCAAGTCCAAGCAAGAAGAGTCCAATCCCTAGGGTTACCGCATCATCGGCAGCCGCAAATCCTGAGATCAGGGTTGAGAGCAGAAGAATCAACGCTCCGATTTTTATAGTTGTTACGCGACCGAGGCGATCGCTAAGGGATCCCACTATGGGTGAGAAGGCATACATCCCAAGTACATGAATACTTATGACGATTCCGATGATTGTGAGCGTCACGTCAACGTGTGCCATATGAACGGGAGTCATAACCATCACTGAGACCATTGCGATATGGCCAATTGCGATTGAAAGAATTGCAAAGAGCGCGGGTTGATTTCCTTTTATGTGGGCAAGGGCAACTTTTGTCGAGCGCTTCACTTCGACTCTTGAGGTATTCAGCTTTGCCGCTAATTGATATGGATCCGGTCGTAAGAAGAGTTGGATTACGAGCGTTGCAAGAAAGAGAGTTACAGCAGAGATTAGATATGGTCCAACCAGCCGCGGCAGCCCTATGCCCTCAGCAAAATTTCCCGAAGGTTCCATCAGATTTGGTCCGGCGACTGCTCCAATTGTTACGCCCCAAACAACAAATGAAAGTTGCTTTGCTCGAGTCTCGTTTGTTGCAAGGTCAATCGCGGCAAAACGCGCTTGGTATCCAGCAGCCGATGCTGCGCCAACGAAAAAAGTTCCTAACAACATGAGAATCAAGTTCTCATTTACCCCACCAAGAATGGCAAAGAGAGAGCCAACAACGCCTGCTATGTAACCTACCGAGAGCGCAAGTCTTCGCCCTCCTCTTGAAGTTAACCTTGCAAGTGGTAGTGCCAATGCGGCTGCACCGAGAACTGATGAAGTCTGGGCTAATCCAGCAAGGGTCTCAGAATCAGTAATTGACGCAACTAATAGCGATCCTGCCGCAACTGTTCCAGCTACTCCCAAACCATTTAGCACCTGCGCAGATGCAAGAACTCTTACAGTTCTAGTCTGCTCTTTAATCACTTTCTGCGCATCCAGACTGCGGTATCTGGGGGCAAAATGAAATCCCTGATGGGAGCGCTAGCAACAAGCAACTCACCCTCGGGAAGTTTTATTTCGCCACCAAAATTCACCAAACAGGTAAATCCACCCGGCCTATTAAATGCAAGGACATTGGGAGCGAAGTCAAACCACTCCATATCGCCATCGCCTAGTCCACTCTCTTTATGTCTTATTTCCAGTGCAAGGCGATACATATTCAAAGTCGATGCTGGATCTTTTTCTTGTGATTCAACTGAGTAACTTCCCCACCAATTAGGTTGTGGTAGCCACGCCTCATCAGGACTTACTTTCGCTGTGCCCGAAAATCCATAAGCTGAATCCGAAGAATTCTTCCAAGGAAGAGGAACTCGACAACCATCTCTACCTTTATCTGTTTTGCTCGACATATTCCATCTTGGATCTTCCAAGCGATGTTCTGGAATATCTCTTACTTCAGGGAGGGCAAGTTCTTCACCCTGATAAATGTAAGCGCCTCCTGGAAGCGCCAACATCAAGAGCGCACCAGCTCTTGCTCTGCGTTTGCCTAATTCGAGATCTAATTTATTGACATCACCATGGCGATCTAGCGTTGTTTCGCCAGTTCCCGGTTGTAATCCAAGAGCGAAGCGATCAACGGAGCGAACCACATCGTGATTGTTAAATACCCATGATGCAGGGGCGCCAACTTCTTGAATCGCCTTCAAAGATAGATCTATGTTTTTCTTAAGATCTTCAAGCGTCCATTTTGAGGTAAGAAAATCAAAGTTAAATGAGTTAGCTAACTCATCCTTCCTTAAATAAAGTGCGATGCGCGAGGCAGGCGAAACCCATGCCTCAGCAACGGCCATCCGGTCGCCCTCATATGAATCAAAGATTTTGCGCCATTTGCGATAAATCTCATG
>RGYL01000048.1 GCA_010032085.1 Actinomycetota bacterium | reverse complement strand
AAGGGTCAGATAAAGAACTAGACAGTCTCGCGAAGAGTTTGGTTTAGCGCTTTTCGCTGATCTTCTACTGTTGCGATGTACTCATCGATTGAAGCTTGAGTTTGGGCTTTGCTCCAACCTAAAACTTTAGAAATTATCTCGCCCACTTCTTCAACCACTGCAATGCCTTGGTCTTTAGCTTCAAATGAAATCCGAGTCCGTCTTGAAAGGACATCATCGATTGAGCGAGCGCCTTCATGGGTAACGGCATAGAGAATCTCAGCACGAAGATAGGGCAGCTCTTCAATCAATTTAGTCGACCAACTCTTATCAAGAATTGCTGGCTCCAGAACCTCATTAAAAAGGGAGCCGTAACGCTCAAGTAAGTGCAAAATCGTTGAGCTAGTAACTCCGTAACTGCTTGCTAAGTCATCTGCTTTGTTCAATAGAACTGAGTAACCATCAGCGCCAATAATCGCCAGACCTTCGGTGCAAGAATCAGGAACTATCCGCATCAAATCACTTACCGCTGAATTGACAGCATCTTCAGACATAACTCTATAGGTCGTGTACTTGCCGCCCGCTATCGTGACAAAGCCTGGAACTGGATGGTCAACCACATGCTCTCTAGATAATTCTGTTGTTGAGGAATCCGGATCTGATGAGACTAATGGGCGAAGGCCAGCAAAGACTCCGATGACTTGGGATTTATCCAACTTTGGTTCCAAAACTCGATTAGCTTGTGACAAGATGTAATTAACATCTTCGCGGGTTGCAAGAGGCGTAGCGGGGTCCTCGTTGTAATCAGTATCAGTTGTTCCCACAATCCACTTATCGCCCCATGGAATGATGAAGAGAACCGATAACTCAGTTTTGATAATTACTCCGGTGTTGGATTTTATTGCGGAGCCGGGAACGACAATGTGAGCGCCCTTTGACATTCTTACCTTGTAACCAGGTTTGATTCCAAAGGATTCATAGAGCCCATCGGTCCATACTCCAGCGGCCATAACCGTGCACTTGGCGATTACTCTAATTTCTTCTCCGCTCTCGTTATCAACGATTGTTGCGCCTTGCACCTTTCGCCCATCGCGTATGAGGCTCTTGCAAGATGTGCGAGTCGTTATGACCGCACCATACTTTGCCGCTGTGCGAGCAATCATCATCGTATGACGCGCATCATCTACTTGAGCATCAAAATATTGGTAGCCGCCGGTAATCAAATCCAATCTCAAGGATGGTGCGACTTCGCTCAATTCTTTTTGTGAGATGTGCTTATGCCAAGGTAAGGCGCGCTTAAATCCGCGTAGCGCATCGTAAAGCGCCATACCTGCACCAACATATGTACGCTCTTTAATCTTCTCTTGAAGAGGATAAAGAAATGAAACAGGCTTCACTAAATGTGGCGCGAGCGTCGCAACCATTAGCTCTCTTTCTTGGAGCGCCTCTCGAACTAGTTTGAAATCGTATTGCTCGAGGTAGCGAAGGCCGCCATGAATTAGTTTTGAAGATTTTGAGGATGTACCTGAGGCGAAGTCCGCCATTTCAACTAGCGCCACCTTTAATCCTCTTGATGCTGCATCTAGGGCAATGCCCACGCCATTAATACCGCCACCAATTACAAGTATGTCGAACTGTTCTTCCTTCAAAGCGCGGATTGCATCAACGCGGGCGCTGGGACTTAACTCAGAGGACAAAACTCTCACATGCGTAGGATACGCGCTATGAGATTTATCGGCTCACTTGACCAGGGCACCTCCTCGACCCGGTTTATTGTTTTTGATGAAGCGGGTTCCATTGTTGGTCAACATCAACAAGAGCACCGCCAAATTCTTCCCAAAGCTGGTTGGGTCGAACATGATGCCGCCGAGATTTGGGAGAGAACTAAGGGAGTTATTCAAGGAGCCTTAAAGGCGGCCAGCATCAAGGGTGGCGATTTAGCGGGTATCGGAATAACCAACCAGAGAGAAACTACGGTGGTCTGGGACAAGGTGAGTGGAGAACCTCTCTCTAATGCAATTGTCTGGCAAGACACCCGAACTCAAGATTTTTTGAATAACTTATCTGCTGATACAAAATCTAAAATTACTCACAAAACTGGCTTAGCTATTGCTCCATATTTCTCGGGAAGCAAGATGAATTGGTTTATAAAAAACGTACCCGCGGTGGCCGATGCGATCAAAGCCGGGACAGCACTAATTGGGACTGTGGATTCATGGCTAGTTTGGAATTTAACCGGCGGAACTCATGTAACTGATGTTACAAATGCAAGTAGAACACTGCTTATGGATCTTGAGAGCCTTGATTGGGATGATGACTTACTCAAGATTTTCGAAGTCCCCCGCTCCATTTTGCCCAAGATCTGCTCCTCCTCTGAGATATATGGAAAGACTTTGGCGGAAGGTCCGATTGGTGCGGTTGTTCCAATTGCTGGAATTCTCGGTGATCAACAAGCGGCAATGGTTGGTCAAGCATGTTTTGAACGTGGAGAATCAAAGACAACTTATGGAACCGGAAACTTTGCCTTACTTAATACCGGCGAAGAGATTGTTCGCTCAAAGAATGGGTTACTAACAACAGTCTGCTTCAAATTCGGCAATGAGAAAGCGCGTTACGCCCTTGAGGGATCGGTTGCCGTAACCGGATCAGCAGTGCAGTGGCTACGTGATCAATTAGGAATAATTAAGAGCGCACCCGAAATTGAGGAGTTAGCTGCAAGCGTTCCCGATAATGGCGGCGTTTATTTTGTTCCCGCTTTCTCCGGTCTCTTTGCTCCTTATTGGCGAAATGATGCACGGGGCGTCGTTGTGGGATTGACTCGCGCCGCCACTAAAGCGCATCTTGCCCGCTCCGCTCTCGAAGCAATCTGCTATCAAACTCGAGATGTTCTTGATGCGATGTCTGCTGATAGTGGCGTGAAGTTGCCAGAGATGAGAGTTGATGGCGGTATAACAGCGAATGAACTCTGCATGCAGATGCAAGCCGACATTATGCAAATCGATGTTGTCCGGCCAAAGATTATTGAAACCACTGCGCTAGGTGCGGCATATGCAGCCGGACTTGCAACTGGCTTTTATAAAGATACTGCGCAACTTCGAGCTAATTGGAAAGAAGCGAAGAGATGGCGGGCAAATACTGCATCGGAATTACCAAAGACTGGCTTGGCTAATTGGAAGCGCGCGATAGAGCGCACCCTCGATTGGGCTAAATAGCTTTAACTTCGATAAGTAAGGCTTGGGCCGGTTGCAAAATAGGTGCCGGTAAGCCAATTTCTTCAAGAATTGAACCGGTTGTCGTAACTCCTTCACTTAACCAAGCGGGTGGAGTAATCAACATCATTCCGGGTTTTCCAGCCGGATATACGGCTCGCGCCATGTAATTCCTCGATCGCTCCAGTCCGCGGAAGCGAAGATTTGGCGAATGTGAAGTTGTCGTGGGTCTTAACGCGGCAAATGCAAATAGAGACTCCTCTTTGCCAATTACTCCATAGAGGTAGTGATCTTCATTTGGATAGTCCATCCGGACAGACTCACCGCTATGAATAAGTAAGCGCTTTGCCTTATAGAAATCTGCCCAGGCGCGTAATGTTTCTAATTCATTAGGTTTAAGTTCTGTGATGTCCCACTCGATTCCGGCATGACCAAAAAGCGCTGTTACTGCTCGGAAGGAAAGCGATAGCTCTCTTCCTGTTTGGTGTGATGGGGTTGGTCCGATATGCGTGCCTAATAACTCAGGCGGTATGAATTGCATAGTCCAACGTTGGATTTCTTGGCGAGAAAGCGCATCATTGTTATCACTTGTCCAGAAACGGTCTACAAAATCAATAAGACCAAGATCTATCCGCGCTCCCCCTGAGGCACAAGACTCAATTTCAAGGCCTGGGCAGCGAACTTTTAACTCTTTAAATAATCTATAGATGGCCTTGGTTTGATTATGTGTAGCTGCTCTTCCCTGATGCCCTGCATCCACTAAAACTCGATTGTGATCCCACTTTATATATTTAACGCCGTTTTCTACTATCACCTTGCTTACTGAATCTAATACATAGTTAAAAGCCGCTTCATTAGCGAGATTCAGCACGAGTTCATGACGCCAAGTTGGCGGGAGACGATCACCTTCACTTAAGATCCAATCCGGATGTTCTCGATACAACTCAGAGTCAATATTGAGCATCTCGCCCTCAAACCAGAGTCCAAACTCCATTCCTTTACTTGCAATGTAATCGGAAATCGGCTTTAGCCCCGAAGGCCAGACATCTTTACTTACCTGCCAATCCCCTAGACCGCTTCGATCACTTCTCCTTGAGCCAAACCAGCCATCATCTAGAACTACCCTCTCAACTCCAATTTGAGAAGCTAGATCTACAATTTTCTTTACACGCTCTTCGCCATGTTCGAAGTAAATTGCTTCCCACAAGTTAAGAGTTAATGGACGAACTTTCTTGTGGTGATGCGGACGTGAACGGAGGTGATTATGAAAAACCTTTGCTAGACCATCTAAACCTTTATCCGAGTAGACGGCAACTAATTCGGGCGATTGATAACTTTCACCACGCTCCAAAATGACTTCACCGGGCGCAAGCACTTCACTGGCACCAATTGATTTAATTCCTTCGTAATTCTTTTCAATGTAGTATCGAGAATCCCCGCTCCAAGCTAGGGCAATCGACCAGGCTTCTCCGGAGGCAAAATTAGTCTCCTTCGTCAGCGCAATCTCGCCGATGGTGAAGTTATGTCCACTCCTGCCTTCATGTGACTCGCGAACCCAACGACCTATATCAATCCTCTTTCTTTGTGGGTTTCGCTCCTTTGACCAACGGCCGGCGAAGTCGAGGCTTTCGACTGCATTATCGCTAAGCGGTAACCAATAGCTCAGTTCATTCAGAGTGTAACTATCGTCAAGATTAATTAAATTGTATTTGATTCGCAATGCGCCGTATTGATTTATCTCGTAGGAGATCGCTAATTCAAGTTTAGCTACTTCATCTAACAGCTTTGCCGTTAGAGAATCTTTAGTCGAATTAAATTCTTTAACAGAAAATTTCGTGGACCATGATTTACCATTTCGATGTCCCGAAATTGTGGGATAACCCAACCAACCTCGCGAATGCTCTCTCATAATTCCAGGACTTTGAATCGCATCAAAATCGCTATTAGGAATGGAGCGCAAAAATGTCATCTTTGAAAGATCGCCAACAAGGCTCTTCCCCCAGTAACGAATTACGAGCGCGCCATCAATTACCTCAAAATAAATATCAACCCCACCATTGGATAAGTGCGCGTGAGATGACATGCCGGTAGAGTAATGGGCATCATGTCGGGTAAGAAACTAGGCGCCGGGGTTGTAAGGACCGACCGACTCTTGATGGACGGGCGCACAATTCGTTACTACGACACTCAAGGCCAATCTCGAACTGCAGAAGACCAACGTGAACCTGAGACACAACCAAAAATTGGCGAGATGCGACTTGACCCGCTCAATAATGAATGGGTCGTTATGGCAGCGCATCGTCAAAACCGAATTTTTCTTCCACCTAAGGATCTAAATCCGCTAGCACCAAGTCGCCCGGGTTTTCTAACAGAGATTCCGGAAAGCGATTATGAAGTTGTTGTTTTTGATAATCGTTCTCCATCATTGCGAGATACCGACGCCCCAATCACGATTCCAACGGAACTAACTTTAGATACTCCCCCTGTTCCAGCGGCCGGTAAGTGCGAAGTAGTTTGTTTTACATCTAATTACGATGCTTCATTTAAGGATCTATCAACCCGCCAAATTCGCACAGTTCTTGAAGCTTGGCGTGATCGCGTATCCGAGTTATCGACTATCAAATACATCGAACATATTGCGCCTTTTGAGAACCGCGGTGAAGAAGTTGGGGTAACACTGGCTCATCCCCATGGCCAGATATATGCCTACCCAAATCTTCCGGTAAAGACAGCACAGATGTTGGCTGTTGCAACGGCCCACAAGAAACGCACCGGTCGAGTATTACTCGATGAAGTAGTTGCAAGGGAATTGAAAGATAAGGTTCGAATCGTTTGCGAAAATGAAGAATGGGTCGCATACGTTCCCTACGCGGCTCGCTACCCCTTCGAGATTCACGTCGTCCCAAAGAGGTCCGTCCCAGATCTTGCAGCTTTAGATGAAAAGTCATGTGACGCCTTCCCAGAAATTGCAAAAGAAGTACTACAGAGACTCGATGGCGTTTTTGATACCAAGATGGCTTACATCGCAGCTTGGCATCAAGCACCGGTACGAGTCGGTCGAGATGTAATGCGACTACATTGGCAGATCACGAGCGTGCGACGCGCACCAGGAAAGTTAAAGTATTTGGCTGGCTCCGAGTCTGCCTTTGGAGCATTCATGATGGATGTCTGGCCGGAGCAATCCGCAGAACAACTTCGTGGCGTAAAAATCTAAGTTGTTGATTTAGATGTCGATTCGCGATTCATTTAGTGACATT
>RGYL01000047.1 GCA_010032085.1 Actinomycetota bacterium | reverse complement strand
GCTTATTTTGTTTCGGCTGCTGAACATGGAATGAATGCCTCAACATTTACTGCTCGAGTTATCGCATCAACTGGCGCAGATGTCGCTGCCTCAATCTCTGGAGCAATCGGAGCAATGAGTGGACCACTACACGGCGGAGCGCCATCTCGTGTGCTACATATGATTCAAGCTGTTGAACAACGCGGCGATGCGCGCGCTTATGTAAAAGAACTTCTCGATAAAGGTGAGCGTCTGATGGGATTTGGTCATCGCGTCTATCGAGCACAAGATCCACGCTCAAGAACGCTTCGTCGCACTTGCGAAGAGTTGGGTGCACCACGATATGAAGTTGCTAAAGCATTGGAAGAGGCAGCGCTTGCTGAATTAAGAGAGCGTCGCCCTGATCGAGTTCTTGAAACCAACGTTGAATTTTGGGCCGCCGTACTTCTTGATTTTGCCGAAGTTCCACCCCATATGTTCACTCCTATGTTTACTTCAGCTCGTACAGCTGGCTGGGCTGCGCACATCTTGGAACAGAAGAAGACTGGAAGATTAATTCGCCCATCGGCCCGTTACATCGGAAAGGCGCCACGAAAGCCCGAAGATGTCTCGGGTTGGGATAGCACTGTAGGCCAGCTTCACAGCTAAAAGAATTATTTCTTCAGGGTTATAACGCGCTCGGGCGAAACAGTTTCCTTTTCGGAAGTTTTAATTAGAGCTCTTACCGTCAAAGTTCCCACCTTTGGGAGAGTGCTTCGAGCCGGGAATACGCGGTAGAGACCAGTATCTGGTGCGTTCTTCGAGAATGTAGGAGATAAGTCAGTCCCCAGCTCTTTCCATAAACCACTCTTATCGCGGTATTGGAATAGAACTTCAAATGCCCCTTGACCAACAATCTTGGCCGCAATTTCAAACCGTGAATTATCAAGCGGATCGATGCGAAACCTAGTAAGGGCGAGAGAATCTACTCGACTGGGTATGGATTGATCGGATTTGAAGAGAGCCCAGGAAATTCCTGGCATTGAAATATCAATTTGTGATGAGCTTGATTCAATCGCGCCAGCGCCAGCAATCTTTACCCACTTTGAATCTAGATCAATAGGAAGTTGTAGGGAAGAAGATTCATCATTTGAATTGAAGGCCGCTAGAAAGATATGACCATCTTTTGGATCAATTCGACTAAAGACCAACCATCCCCCACCAGCATGATAAATCTGCTGACTGCCATACGAGAATGCAAGATATTTGCTACGAATTTCGGAGAGTTCTCGGAGCGTATCTTGTAAGGGGTTCTTCTTACTAAATGAATCTCCTCTGCCAATGGGATCCATACCAATTCGCTTCTCGCTCTGCCATTCAGAAACTTCAGTTGCAAACAAGTCTTGGCGGGCGTTCTTATCATTTCCACCCATTAATCCGAATTCGTCACCATAGTAAACAATGGGGGTCCCACGAAGCGTGTAGAGAAGTGCATGAGCCAGCTGATTCTGCTTAAGAGCTATTTCTGGGCCCCGATTCAAACCAATAAAGGCCCCCACTCGCCCCATATCGTGATTGCCAAGGAATGTACCTAGTCGATTTACATCAACGCCTTGACGCAAATAAAAGTCATCCGCGTTAAAAAGCGTTGCCAGTGGCATAGCAGTACGCTCTGTTACGAAAGCTAGTACACGTTGTTGGAAAGGAAAGTCGAGCACTTCGGTGAATTGACCGCTTCTTACCCATTTAGAGGTGATATTCGGATCTGGATCATAAATTTCTGCCCACATAGGGAAGTCACTCTTTCCTGACTTTTGGGCGGTAGAGCGCATCGCGGGTAGGAATTTCTGCCAAAACTCAATGTTTACATGTTTAACGGTATCGATGCGGAACCCATCTACTCCGGTTTCGCGAATCCATTTTGAATAAACGTCAATAAAGCCAGAGACCACCTCCGGTTTCTCAGTGAATACGTCGTCGAGACCAAAGAAATCGCCAAACTCACTGGATTCTCCAGCAAAATTGGACTCTCCGCGGTTGTGGTAATTTCTCAAATCATTAAGCCAAGTCGGGCTCTTTATTGATTTGTAAACCGGATATATGAGTGGAGTCTTAGGGAAAGATTTTTTTGGGTTCAGAAGGGGAGAACTCTTTTGAAAAGGTAGTTTGCTTAAGTCCACTAACTTACCGTTAGCATCTCGATATGGCTTCTCATTCAGAGAAACGTAAGAACCTCCCTCTGCGAAGCGAATAGTGTCAGCTGTGTGATTTGTTACGATATCTAAGATAATTTTCATATCTTCACGGTGAGCGGTATCAACTAGTTTCTTAAAATCTGTCATATTTCCAAGATGCGGGTCCACTTCATCAAATCCGGCTCCCCAATAACCATGGTATGAAGAGCTTCCTCCATCTGGGGCAACTGCAATCTGTCTTACTACCGGAGTAATCCAAATTGCCGTAAAACCTAGTGACTTTATATAAGGAATCTTGCTTGTGAGACCGGCTAAATCACCACCGTGATGAAATCCATTGTTGCTGCGAAGCAAACCACTTTCTTTGAAATTATTTCCCAATCCACCGTCGTCATTTTCAGTATCTCCATTTGCAAAACGATCGAGCATAACGAAGTAAATGATTTCTCCCCGCTCCGATTCAGAATTTGACGATATGGCGGGAGTCGCCAGCAGGACTAAAGCAAGAGTAAATAGAGATGTAATAAACTTTTTTGCCATCTTAACCTTTTACCGAACCTGCAGATAATCCTTCGACAATATAACGCTGGAGGAATTGGAAGAGAACTATTACAGGTATCGCAGTCAAAAGTGCGCCAGCTGCGAATGGGCCCCACTGTTGTTCATATTGCCCGCTAACGAACGCTTGAAGTCCAAGGGCTAATGTGTAATCCTCTTTAGTTTGTAAGAACAAACTGGCCAAAATGAAGTCATTTAGTAGGCCAATGAATGAAAGCAGCATGACCACAGCAAGCATGGGCACGGCGAGGGGCAGAATTATTTGTCTGAAGGTCTGACCGGCGGTTGCTCCATCAACTTTTGCCGCCTCGTCGATTTCTTTAGGAATTGAATCAAAGAAACCTTTGAGTAAATATGTGTTGTAACCCATAGCGCCACCTAGGTAAACAAGAATTAATCCCAGCGCTGAGCCAGTCCCAATAGCGGGAAAGATAAGCGATACTCGATACATCAAGAGATATATTGCAACGAGCGAGAGTAGTTGAGGAAACATTTGTAGGACCAAGAGTCCAACCAGGGAAATTCTTCGGCCTTTGAATCTAAAGCGACTAAATGCGTACGCCGCAAATGTCGCGATCGCTACCTGCATAATTGCGGCACTTGAACAAATTATTAATGAGTTCTTATACCAAGTAACGAATGGAACATTCTCATCGGAAAAGAGCGCTCGAAAATTATCAAGTGCGAAAGTGCGGGGGATGACGCTCTGAGTTGTTAGTCCAGCCGGGCCAAATGCGGCGCCAATCACCCAAACTAGAGGCATTGTTGCGAATATTAAGGCGGCAGCTGCAATTGGATATCGCCACCATACTTTATGGCGATAGCGCTTGCGAATCTTGTATGTCGTACTCAATTTAGATTCTCCAGTGCTCGCGTTCGCCTAAATGAAAGCGCAGAAACGGATGCGACGATGAAGAAAATGATTATTGAGACAGCGGTAGCCAATCCATACTGAGCACCCTGACCGGATGCGAAGGCTAACTTGTAGGTATAGCTAATAAGAATGTCAGTCGCTCCAGCTGTATCAGAATCATTCATGGCCGGGCCACCCCCGGTTAATAAGTAGATTCCACCGAAGTTGTTGAAGTTGTAGGCAAAAGATCCGATCAACAGAGGAGCGATTGTTACGAGTAGTAGTGGCAACTTAATTTTTGTAAATGCCTGACGTGGGGTTGCTCCGTCAACTTCGGCCGCTTCGGCGAGTTCTGAGGGGATGGACTGCAGAGCACCTGTTGTAATTAGAAACATGTAAGGAAAGCCAAGCCAGAGATTTACCAATAACGTTGAAACTTTTGCCCATTCCGCATCAAACAACCACGGAATTGATGTGCCCAGTGCGCGATTGAGCATGCCAAAGTCGTCATTCAGTAAACCAGCCCAAATCAGGATAGATAAGAATCCAGGTATCGCATAGGGAATAATCAATATCGAACGGAGAACTCTTTGTCCTCTTATTCGTGGCGTGTTAAGAGTTGTGGCAAGCAATAAACCGAGAATGAATGTCGTTAATACGGAGAGAATTGCGTAAGCAAAAGTCCAAATCAGAACGCGGAAGAATGGGCCTCGAATTCTCTCGTTTGTGACCACATCAGTGAAGTTTTGAAAACCAACCCAAATCCTCCAGCCTGGCTCCATCTCCGTTCCGTCTATGTAATAAAAAGCTCCGTCTTGTTCTTTTAAGACCTCGCCAGAGTCGATATCCACCATCACTTCGCGTCCCGAGTCGTAACGGAGAACATACTTGTACTCAGCGGCAGTCTCGAATGTTTCCACTTTTATTATCCGAGAGTCCTTGATAGGTATTCGAAGATTGGTGAGCCAACCCTGATAATCCGACTCCCGTAAATTTTCTTGTGAAATTTCTTTCCAGCCTAGGGGAATCTCGCCAGAATCTATGGGGGCCAAAGACTTCTCGTCGCCAATTGCAAAGGTTCCATCAGATGTGTTTGTAAGAAGTAGCGCACGACGGGAGCCCTCCTCGATAACCTTAAATTGATACTGAGCGCCACCTTCAATTTGATTAGTGTTCTGCTCAATCAAACCTTTAATGGCTTCATCTCGCGTTACAGAGTGACCTGTCGAATAATTTGTGAAAGCGGTCACGGCGGTATACAGCACAGGATAAATCTGGAAGATGATTAAAAGAATGGTTCCGGGGATCAACCATTTTGATGCTTTTGTTCGTTTCGACAAATAAATGTAATCCAGCGCCAAGGTAGTAAGTAACAAGATAACTATCGGACCATAATTCCCAAGGGAGAAGAGAGTTAGGGATGCCCAGAGCGAAGTTCCGTTTATTAGCGAAAGTGCGAGGATCTTGAAGACAATCCCCCGCAACTTCATAACCGGCTCCTTAAGAAATTCTTTTTGGTTGTACTAGAAAAAGATTTGGCGCGAATTAAATAAATTCGCGCCAAATCTTGCAGTTTCTACTAATTACTCAATCTGGTCTCGCATAGATGCGGCCGCCGCTTTGAATGCAGCTGCTGCCTTTGCAGAACCAGATGTCGCTTTGACCCAAGCGCTACCAACAGCGCCCCACATGATGTTGTTCTCAGTCAAAGTCGGCATCGGGATTGAACCCTTACCGGCGATTCCGAAAGCAGCAATGTCCTTATCGGAGAACTGCTTCTGGGCGACCAAGTTTGCTGGCGCCTTGAGAGCAACTCCAGAAAGAATCAACTGTGAAGCTGGCTTAGCTAGATCTTGAAGTGCAGCGCGCGCTTCTAAAGCAACATTGTGCTTAGCAGCAAATGTGGTTAGAAGGGCAGCCTGTACACCGGAGTAAGGGACTGGATTGAAGCCCTTGATGATTTGTGGAACGGCGGTGATCCGGTAAGGAACACCTGACTTCCGGATGTCATCCAAGAACCAAGGGCCCGTGATGTAGAAAGGAGAGTTACCTGAGGTGAAGGCAGACTTAGCGATATCTCCGGTGACTGATGCTTTGATCAATCCGGAGCTGTACCACTTGTCAACCATGCTTAGGTTCTTGAGGAAGGTCTTGTTATCAAGACCAATGTCGTACTTATTCCACTTTCCAGGTGTGCCACCGAAGACATATCCACCTAGACCAGTTAGGAATGGGAACATGTGATAGGCATCGCCACCAGTGCCCTGTTGGACTGCGAATGGAACGAAGTTTTGATTCGATTTGTTCTTTTTCGCGAGGTCAAGAGCAACTTTCTCAAGTTCTGCCCAAGTCTTTGGAGCCTTAGGCACCATCTTGGTATTTGTGAAAAGTGCGATGTTCTCTGTTGCTAGTGGAACGCCATAAAGCTTCGTTCCAAGAGTGAGAGCTGCCAAAACGTTCGTATCGAACTCTTTGGTGTTAGTTAGCGTTATCGCTTCGATCTTGTTATCTGCGCGGAACTTGGCGATATTGTCATGAGCTTCAATCAAAATGTCTGGAGCGTCAGCATCTCCGACGGTCTTGAAGTCATCTTGTAGCTTGGCCTTACCAACAACTTTAACGACTACGCCAGTGCGCTTCTGGTAATCGTCAGCCCAAGCCTTGTACGTTGTTTCTTTCTCGGATCCAGCCCAAAGTACAATTGTTGATGCTGCATTTGCGGCAACAGGAACAATCGCTGTGAGCGCGAGAGAAGATGCCGCGAGTGCTCCGAGCATCGCGATACGTTTCTTCTTCAACAAAGTTTTCCTCCTAGGTAGGTTTGCCTCGGGCAACTTAGCCTCTGGCAATACTTGTCGCTATATCTTAGACTCGACACTGACTCAGGGAAAAGATTCTTTAAGTGAACTCGACGTTATGGCTTTGTTATAAAAACTGAGAGAGACTGAAAACAAGAATGAAAACGAGGTCAGATGCA